>JBCDDQ010000071.1:0-17761 GCA_039180225.1 Pseudomonadota bacterium | reverse complement strand
GGCCACCGTCTCAGTCTCCCAGCGCGGCTCGGAGACCAGTTGAACCATACTAACAGGCGTGCTCTGCAAATGCTTCCCGCCGCTGGTTTGCAAGACGATGGTGCCGGGCGCATCGCTGCCCTGCCCCGGCATGGCAAACAGGACAGGATGGCGGTAGACCACCAGTTCGAAGCGCCCATCGGGGCTCTTGAAGCGGGCATATTCCGTGTCGCCTCCCGAATAGCGAGACACATGCAAGACACCCGCAGCACACAGCACCGCCACCAGAAGGCCAAGTAAGATGCGGCCGATGCGCTTCATGTGCTTCTCCTCATGAAAACGGCGTTTGATCTTTCCGAACGGGTCTGATTTCATCGCCCTCAACAAACACGACTGGCGCCTGCATAAGGGAGGAAATCCAAATGGCCAAGGGATACTGGATAGGACGTGTGGATGTGCATGATGCAGAGGGTTACAAGAACTATATCGCGGCCAATGCCGGGCCATTGGCCGCGTATGGCGGCAGGTTCCTGGTGCGTGCCGGCGATTTTCAAGGCATGGAAGGCACCCATCGCCAGCGCAACGTCGTCATCGAGTTCGACAGTTACCAGCAGGCGCTGGATTGCTACAACTCACCCGCTTACCAGGACGCCATCGGCATCCGCACGCCCGTCAGCGAGGGCGACCTGGTGGTGATCGAAGGCTATGACGGCCCCCAACCGGGTGACGGCTAAGCTGCATGGCTGCTCTGAAGATCAATCCCGGGCGTCTGCTATCGGATCTGGACGCTTTGCGAGAGTTTGGCCGCGTGGGAACGGGCGTTGTTCGCCCCGCGTTCACAGGGCCTGATCTGGAGGCGCGCCAGTGGGTGGCAGGCCGCATGGCCGATGCGGGGCTCAATCCGGTGTTTGACCCTGCCGGAAACCTGTTTGGCCTGCCGGAGGGCGATGGCCCGTTCTTCCTCACTGGATCCCACACCGACAGCCAGCCCGAGGGTGGCTGGCTGGATGGTGCCTATGGGGTCATTGCCGGTCTGGAAGCTGCCCGTGCCATAAGTGAAGCTGGCGGGCCGCCTGTGGCTGTGGTGTCTTTTCAGGATGAGGAAGGCCGCTTCGGCATGATCACCGGCAGCCAGGTCTGGTCGGGCATGATCACCCTGGATGAGGCCGACGCGCTGACCGACGCGAACGGTGTGACCTTCTCAGAGGCACGGCAGAGTATTGATGGCTGGCATGCAGGAACGTTTCTGCCTCACTCCATGTTCACCGGTTTCTTGGAGGCCCATATTGAGCAAGGGCCGAACCTTGATCTCGCCAAAGAAGCCATTGGTGTGGTGGAGATGATTGTGGGCACCCGGGAGTTCACGGTCACCTACCGGGGAGAGACCAACCATGCAGGCACCACGCCGATGGCGAACCGCCGCGATGCGGTGCAAGGCATGGCCGCCTTTGCCAGCAAGCTGGATGAGCGGCTGCGCAATGTGGTGGTGCCGTCCACCGTTTGGACCATCGGGCGTATCAGCGTTGAGCCCAATGCCTCCTCCATCGTCCCCGGTAAGGTGTCCTTCTCCATGCAATGGCGCGATGGAGACAGTGACCGCTTGGCACGCATGGACCGGATTATTCGCGAACTGGTCGCCGAGACCGCTGAGACCATGAACCTGGAGACGGAGCTCTCCGGCTTCCACGCCTTGGAGCCGGTGCCCATGGATGAAAAGCTTGCCGATCATGTGGCCTCTGCCGCAGAAGTCCACGCGCCAGGGCGCTGGCGCCGCATGCCCTCAGGGGCCCTGCACGATGCCACCAACGTGGCAGGCGTTCTGCCGGTCGCCATGATGTTTGTGCCCTCAATCGGGGGCATCAGCCACAGTTTTGCCGAAGACACAGCACGGGATGATCTCGTGGTGGGTGCTGAGGTGCTGGCGAGCGCTGTGGCGGCCTGCGCGGGCTTTTCGCCCTAACCGTCCACAGCCAAGCGCTTCTGCCTGCTTGCGCAAGCGCTTGGCCCCGTGCAACTGATAGCCCATGATCATTGCCACCTGGAACATAAACGGTATCAAGGCACGCCTTGAGGTGTTGAAAGCCTGGCTCAAAGAGGCAAGCCCGGATGTGGTGTGCCTGCAGGAAATCAAGTCGATCGACGAGAACTTCCCCGCCGCCGCCATAGAAGAGCTGGGCTATAACGTCGCCACCCACGGCCAGAAGGGCTTTAACGGGGTCGCCATTCTGTCAAAGCGTCCGTTTGATGAATTAATCCCGCGCCTCCCGGGCGATGAGGGTGATGAACAGGCCCGCTATCTGGAGGCGGTGATCAGTGGAGATGAGGGCGCGGTTCGGGTGGCGTCCATCTATCTGCCGAACGGCAATCCCGTGGATACGGAAAAGTACCCTTACAAGCTCTCCTGGATGGACCGGCTGATCGCCCATGCCCAGAACCGGCTGGCCGATGAGGAGCCTCTGGTGCTGGCCGGCGATTATAACGTGATCCCGCAAGACGGGGACTGTTATTCGGCGGACGCCTGGGCGGAGGATGCGCTTGCCCTGCCGCAAACCCGAAACCGGTTCCGCATGCTGCTTGGCCTCGGGTTTACCGATGCACTGCGGGCGGTGACCCCTGAGGACGGCATCTACACCTTCTGGGACTATCAGGCCGGCGCCTGGCAACGCAACAATGGCATCCGCATTGATCATCTGCTTCTCTCGCCCCAGGCGGCAGATCGGCTGAAATCATGTGAAACGGTTCCCCATGTGCGTGGCTGGGAGAAGCCCTCAGACCATATTCCGATCTGGATAGATATGGCCGTCTAGCCAAGAGTGAAGGGCTGAGTGATGAGAACACGAGGGCATTCCTTTTGTGGATCAACGCGCTGGGAGTACGAAGGCGCTGTAAACCGGGCCTGCTATTGCAATTGCGATGATTGTCGGCGCAATTTTGCGGCAACCCTTTAAGATCCGGCCGACATTGAGCCCACGTTCCATGTGAACTATGAAAGCAAGCTGCCCTGGCTTCAGATTGCCGATGATCTGCCGAAGGATGAAGGCACCTTGCTCCACGCTCCAGATGCATTCAGAGACTACGACAACACTCCCTCGGAGACCTGACCTTCCCGTTTTGCAAGGCCTGGGGCAGCTATTTCTTTTTTGAGGTGCGCTTGGCCCGCGGCTTTGCAGGCGCCCGCTTCTTGCGGGGTGGCGGCGGATCGTCCTTCATACCGTACGTCTCGGCCCTCAGGACAATCTTCTCTGCGCGCATCAGATGGGGGCGGTCATACATCTTGCCATCAATTCCCAGCACACCAGGATTGCCCGCCTTCGCGAAGGCCTCCACCAGGGCTTTGGACTGTTCAACGTCTGACTTGAACGGTGTGAACGCTTCATTGATGATGGCGATCTGGGCCGGGTGGATAGCCATTTTTGCCGTGAAACCGTCCCGAAGGGCCGCCTCACACTCGCGCTTAAGACCGGCTTCATCCTTAAAGTCGATGTGGACTGTGTCGATCGCCTCCACCCGCGCTGCGTGAGCGGCAATCAGACAAAGATTGCGCACCAGTTGGTACGGGGGGAGAAAACGGCCGTCATCATCCCGGTTGGCAAGCGCCCCCATATCGGCGCTCAAGTCTTCTGCACCCCAGCCGAGGCCCAAAAGGCGCGGCGTGGAGCCTCCATAAGAGCCCAGACCAAAGACCGATCGAGCGGTTTCGGTGGCGATGGCGATGAGCTTCACAGTGCCTGTGGTGATCGCCAATTCGCTTTCCTTGGCCACCAGCATCTCAGAAAGTTTCTTGGCATTTTCGCCATCGCGGCACTTGGGCAGCACAATACCGTCCGGACGCCCCGGCATAACGCTGTCCAGGTCGCGGAACGCCTCCCCGTCCCCCAACGGGTTCACCCTCACGAATGCCTTGGGTCCGGATTTGCGCATTTCAGGCGTGCGCGCCTCCAGGGCATCGCGTACGACGGAGCGTGCCTTGTTGCGGTCTTGAGGCGCAACGGAATCCTCCAGATCCAGGACAATCGCGTCCGCCTCGGTGTTGAAAGCTTTGACGATCTTGGCTTCGTCATTGCCTGGAACAAACAAATATGACCGCATTCCCTAGACGTCCAATCTCACGCAGCTTCCGGCCGCATGCGCATAAAGGCCTGCCGGCGGCAGATGGCCACCAACTCGTCATCCTGGTTAAACCCCCGGTGCTCAAACTCCACGATGCCGGCATCGGGCCGGGACTTGCTGGTGCGTTTCGAAATCACCTCGGTTTCCGCCCTCAGGCTGTCGCCCTGAAACATGGGTTTGGGAAAGCGCACATCGGTCATGCCGAGGTTTGCAATTGTCGTCCCCAAGGTGAGATCACCCACCGTCATGCCGATGAGCAGACCCAGGGTGAAAATCGAGTTCATAATCGGTTGCCCCCACTCGGTGTGGCGTTCGCAGAAATGGCGATCAATGTGCAGCGGCTGGGGATTGAGCGTGAGGTTGGAGAACAGCATATTATCCATCTCCGTCACCGTGCGGCTCAGTTCGTGGACATGCACTTTGCCAATCTCGAAATCTTCAAAGTAAAGGCCAGCCAACAGACCCTCCTGGAGCAGAAATTTCTGCGCGCGACTATCTTCGTTTTCGCGCGATTCTTGAAGAAAGAAGCATGGTCCGGCCCGGGGACTCTGGATTACGAGATATCACAAATTCTGCACACGCATGCCGTGTGCCCGAATCTGGGTGAGTCGTTATGAGAGTGCTGTTTTTTATTAATCCCGCCTTGTGGGTTCTTTGGGGATAAGTGTGGGGAAACCCAATAAGCCTCTATTTTAATTCATATTTTTATCCACACGCGAGAGTGAAACTCCTGTTAACCGTTCGTTAAGCGCCTTCTTCATAGGACTCGCATAGAGCGAACCACAGGAGCGAACACGAATGTTCGGCAAAGTCATGAATATGACCCGATGTTTGGTGGTTGACGCCTGCGGCGAAGATCGCGAACACACAACAGCTCTACTGCAAGACTATGGCTTCGATGTTTTCAGAGCGGAAAACAGCGAGCAAGCCTTGTCGGCCTGCCGCACCGAGATGCCTGATGTGATCGTGGTTGCCGGTTCAGAAGAGCCACGCGAGACCCCAACCCTGCTCATGAACCTGCAAGCGGCCGCGCGTCGCCTGGGGCGTTCGCCTGTGATTTTGGTGTGCGACCGCGACCCTGACCCCGGTCGCATTGGGGCGGCAATCGTCCATGGCGCTGATGAGTTTCTTGTGAAACCGTTTGACGGTGCCATTCTGGACGGCAAACTAAAGCAACTGGGGCTCGCCTGAAGGATTTGCTCATTCCAGGGGTGAGCCATGCTAGGCTATCAGCTATGCCTGAACTCAGTGACGATGATATCTCCTATTTCAAAGGCCGCCTTCTGGCGATGCGCGAAGAACTGACCGCGCTTTTGGAGACAAGCGACGATGAAACCGGACCGGTTCAGCTGGATCAAACCAGCGTTGGCAGGCTGTCGCGTATGGACGCCATGCAACGTCAGGCTATGGCGCAGGAAACCGAACGGCGGCGCCACAGCGATCTGCGGCGTATCGAGGCTGCGCTGAAGCGCATTGAAGAGGGCGAGTATGGCTATTGCATCTCTTCGGGAGACCCCATTCCCAGAGCCCGACTAGAGCTTGACCCGGCAGCGGCCACGACAGTGCAGCGCCCGGAGTGACTCTCCCTAACCAATTGGCGCTCAAAGCACTTTAAGTGTCGCAAGCCTGACACGAAACGGTTATAGGGCGCGATATGCAGCGCCCAGATTGTGGCTGTACTTCGAACCTGATGGAGGTTTTCAGTGGGAGCTGGTGTGCGCTCGGTTTGGGCCCTTTTTATCGGGGTTGCCGTGCTTGCTCTGGGCAATGGCCTGCAGAGCACGCTTCTCGGCGTGCGCGCGGTCGACGCCGATTTCGGCGCCACCATCACAGGCTACGTGATGGCCGGCTACTTTGTGGGCTCTCTGGTGGGCTCGGTTGTGACACCCAAGCTGATTGAACAGGTGGGCCACATCCGTGTCTTTGCTGCTTTCGCCTCGATTATCTCCACCAGCGCGTTGTTGCATGCGGTTTTTGTGGATCCCATTGCCTGGTTTGTGTTCCGGGCTGTGACGGGCCTGTGTATTGCCGGGCTTTACATCGTGTCGGAGAGCTGGGTGAACTCAGCGGCCACCAACGAAACCCGGGGCAAGATGCTGTCAGCTTATATGTTGATTATCTTTGCAGCCATGGGTGTGGGCCAGTTGCTGCTCAATGTGCCGGATCATAATGGCTACATCCAGTTCATCATTGTCTCTGCACTCATGTCTGTGGCGCTGGTGCCCATGTCGCTGGCCCGCACCCCGGCGCCGGAGATCACCAATCCGCGTCCGGTGACCATCGCCGAGATTTACCGGCTCTCGCCGTTGGCCGTTATTGCCTGTTTTTTCAATGGCATGGGGCAAAGTGTTTTCTTTATGCTTGGCGCTGTCTACGGAAACGCGATTGGCATGAGCGTGGGGCAAGTGTCCATCCTCATGGCCCTTCCCATGCTCGGCGTGATCGCCTCTCAGTTTCCTGTGGGCATGGTGTCCGACCGCTTTGACCGGCGTCAGGTGATGACGGTGATCGCGGCCATCACATCAGCGGTTGCCTTCACGTGCGTGTTTTCCGGCAACCTGCCATTCCTCTATATCACCGGCCTGTTCGCGCTTTTTGGGGCATTGAGCCTCCCGCTCTATTCCCTGGCGCTTGCCCATGCGAACGACTATCTGGAGAGCGATCAAATGCTGGGGGCGGCCGGGAAACTGGTGCTGCTGTTCGGTGTTGGGGCAATTGCGGGCCCGATCATTGCCGGCGACCTGATGGACCGTTTCGGACCGCACGCCTTTTTTGTCTTCCTGGGCGCCGTCTATGGGCTGATCGGTGTCTTCGCGGTTTACCGGATGACCCGGCGTGCAGCCGTGCCGTTGGATGAGCAGGGCGATTTTGTTCTGGTGTCCAACCAGACAACCTCCATCGCAGCCACGGCCATCGCTATTGAGACATCTGAAGGCTGGGAAGAGGAAAAACCCGCACAATAGGCGGCTACCGGCATTTATGGTTAACCGGGATTTAAGCAATCCCGTGGCACTTTCACACCGTTAAGGTCTTCCCTTGTGAGACCGGTTCCGGTTTGAGCGTATAGTCTGAAGGTGCCGCATGTCAGCTGAGTCCATTGATGCCTACGAAATCGCATGCCTGGAAGTGGGCATTGAAAATGCATCGCCCCAGCAACGGATCGCTGCGGGCAAGGCCATTGTCTCGCTGCTGCAGTCTTCGAACCTTCCAGATGATGGCCAGGTGGTTCTGTCCAACCTGCTCTTAAAGCTCACTGTTGATCCGGTCAGAGCCGTACGCAAAGAGATGGTGGATGCCATCAAGAACCTGCGCGGTTTGTCTGAAGACCTCGTGTTTTCAATCATTTCCGACGATGATGAATTGGCCCTGCCCTTCCTGGCAGTGACCAAATCGCTCAACAAACGCATGATGGTGGCCATTGCAAAAGTGGGCGATGCGGCGCGCAAGACCGTGATTGCCGCCCGCGGGGATTGCCCGGCGGAGGCGGCAGACATTCTCATCGCCAACGCCCCGGCAGAGATTGTCGTGGAATTGCTCAGCAACCCGGAAATTCAGTTAAATGCCGGGCAATATGAAAAGATCATTGAGCGCCATGGCACCGACCGTCCGGTCTGTGCCCAATTGGCAAAGCGCACCGACCTGCCCGCCCAGATGAAAGTGATGATGGCCCGCGCCGTGTCTGAGGAAATGCGCACCAAGGTGGAAAGCACCGACATGGCCACAACCCTCAAGTCCCAACGCATGATCGACGTCGCTGAGGAAGAGGCGATCCTGAAAATCTCCGCAACCACCAAACCGGTGGAGCGGGCGCGGCTGGTCAGCTACCTGTGCGATCGGCAGCTGCTGACCCCGTCCTTGCTTCTGCGTGCGGCATGCAGCGGCGAGATGGCGTTTGTGGAGAGTGCGCTCTCCCTGCTCTCCGGCCTGCCCATCTTACGGGTGCGCAATCTGATGTATGCTCAAGGCGCCATGTCTTTGCGCGCAGTGCATTCGCGGGCTAATCTGCCTCGGGTGTTGTTTGATCCCCTGCGGATTGCCTCCGATGTGGAGCGCCAACGCCAAGCGAACGACAAACCAAAATCGCGCGACCATTTCGGCAAACAGGTGGTTGAGGCGATCGTGACGAAGTACGATAGCTTCTCGCCGGAGCGGCGCACCGAACTGTTGCAGCTGATTCAATCTTACGGATCGCCTCGGACCCGCGAACTGGCCGCTCATCTTCTGGAAACTGAACAGCTGGATGAGCACAGCGCTCTCGCCGCGTAACGCTCAGCCCCACAGAACCTGATCAGCGCTCTGCCTTGTTTGGCGGGGCGTTTTTATTTTGCCAATATGTGGAAGATGTCCTGGGCCCAGAAACACGTATGCCGGGGCGAACCCCGGCATACGGTACTCAACGAGAGCCAACGGGCTCTGATACGCAACTAACTGTCACGTAATGTAGAGCCAGCGGCTTAAAATTCCCTAAATCACCAAGGAAAAATACGGGCGAAAACGTCCTGATTTGGCACATATGCCGGGCACGGAGGATTTCGCCGGTCAGTAGCGGAACTGCTCTGATATCACCCGTTCCTCCAGGCTGTGGCCTTCATCGAACATGAGCCTCACAGTTTGAGACGGCTCCTCGGCAATATGCACCATGTGCACGTTGCGGAACTCATCATGATCGGCCACCACACTCACCGGCCGCTTGCCCGATTCCAGAATCTCGATCGTCACCCGGGCCGCGCAGGGCAGGATAGCCCCGCGCCAACGTCTCGGGCGAAACGCGCTAATGGGTGTAAGGGCCAACAAAGGCGAGTTTACGGGCAAGATTGGTCCATGCGCCGACAGGTTATACGCGGTTGATCCAGCCGGGGTGGACAGCAAAATGCCATCACAGATCAGCTCTTCCAGGCGCGTTCTCTCATCGATAGCCAGGCGCAGCTTGGCGGCCTGGTACGTCTGGCGCAGCAACGAAACCTCATTGAAGGCCAGAGCTTCATGGTGGCTTCCGGAGGCATCCACGGCCTTCATGCGCAACGGGTGCACCTCGGTGACCTCTGCGCGCGCCAAACGTTCCTGCAAGCTCGATTGATCAAACTCGTTCATCAGAAAGCCCACGGAGCCGCGGTTCATGCCGTAAATCGCCTTGCCCGACGACACAAACCGGTGCATCGCCTGCAACATGAAGCCGTCACCTCCAAAGGCCACAACGATGTCGGCCTCTTCGGCGTGCACGTGATCGAACCGATCCGAGAACTCGGCCAGTGCGGATTGGGCCTCGTCCGCCTCACTCGCGATGAATGCAATCTTTCCTGACGACATGCCGGTTGCGCCCCATTGGTGACACGCCGTCTTGCCACAGGAGGCGGGCGCGTACTAGGGCAAAATCAGCAAAAAACGGCGGAGCCGTGACACCCCGCCGTCCTTTAAAGAGCGTGTTTTTAAGCTTAAAGCGCGTGCTTAAGCTTATAGGCGTCGATGTGCTTGGCCAGTTCCTGGTAGGCTTTGCACCCGGTTCCACACAGGCCGTCAATTTTGTTCAGTATGGTCTCAGCCTTGGCCAGGTCGTCCTTCTGCAGATAGGCTTCGCCCAGATATTCATGCACGCCAGTGTGCTCCGGGTTTCTCTCCAGCGCCGCGTAGTAGTAGCGCATGCCCACATCGACCAGGCCCAGCTTGCGGTGAGAAAAGCCCAAGAGATTGAGCACATTGGCGTCATCCAAACGGCGCAGGCCATTGAGCGTTACGATCGCAGCGCGATAGTCACCAGCCTTGATCTGGGCATTGGCCAGCGTCAGATCCGGACCGTTCGGAAGCGTGTAGGGTTCCAGTGAGCTGCGATCAGAATTGCTGTTAAAGTTCTGTTTCTTCTTCTTTGGCTTGGCTTTGGTCCGCTTTTTCGCCTTCTTCTCGCCAGCCTTTTTCGCCGGCGCGGCCTTTTTCGGCTCATCCTCAGGAAGGGCGAATGCAGGAGCTGAGCCCATCGGGGTGATGGATGCGCCGGTTGTAAATGCCAAGGCAACCGCGATTGCCATCGCGTGTCCATAGAGCGGCCTGAAGTTTATCATCCTTATGCTCTCCAAATGCGGTCTTGCAGCAGGGCAACAAGACCATTTCTGCGACTGGCTGGCGCAATATAGTGTGAACCGTTGCTTCCAACCAGCACCGAAGCTGCGATCTGGAGAAATTGTGATGAGACCGGGAGCTGCCCTTAGCGGGTGTCTTCTGAGGATTTACCGCGTCCAGGCTTGAACGCGGATGAGGCCAGTTCCTGAATGCGCCGAAAACGCATGCCCTCGCCCTTATCGTTTTTGCTGTGGTACCAATCGCCTTGGCGGGTGATCACGCCGCACATGGGCTCGCCATCGGTCCAGTTGGACCAGGCCACGCACAGGGTTCCTTCGGTGATCCACCAGCGGCCATCATCTTTGCGGCTGAATGCCTGGCCCTTAAGGGTGCCATTGCTGGAACCGGTGATCAGCATGTCATAACCGGCCACTTCTGCCTCGTAGTTGCCAGGGAAAAGCTCTTGGAGCTCCTCTGCGGCCAAGGCTGGAGGCTGGCTTTCGTCGGCGGCTTGGGTGGCTTCTGTGCTGACAATCAATGCGGCACAGGCAGCCACAACGAGGCTAAACGGTTTCATGGCAATCTGCTTCCCTGCTCTTAAGGTGCGCGACGAACAACTGAACGTCAGCATTGCCCGATCATGGTTAAAATTTGGTTTGCGCACTGTGCCGCGCCTTACCTGTCGAAAGACGCCAGCACCTCGTCTTTCGTGGCAACGGTGGCAATCAGCTCCATGGCCCGCAGGGCTGCCGTGTGCTGGTCAAGTGTTGCAGTGGAACAGGCATCGCCCACCACCCAAGTGTCATAGCCCACATCAGAAGCGTGACGCACCGTGCACTCCACCACATAGGCCGTGGAAACCCCGGCGCAAATCACCCGCTTTGGGCGATAAAGGTTGACCACCTCCTCAAGATTGCAGCCGTAAAAACCATTGTTTCTCGTGTGGCTTACAACATGTTCATGATCCAACGGCTCAAAGCCCTTGAGAAACTCCACCCCCCAGGTCCCCTCAGCCCAGGCACCCAGCTCCACCCACTGGCGAAAGATGAAATTGTTGGTGATCACATTGGCATGATCAGGCCGCACGGCCAGGCGCACATGGACGATGGGCACGCCCGCCTTGCGGGTGCCCACCAGCAGCTGACGCGCGGTCTCCAGGGTCTGCTCGCGCCAGGCCGCACCTTCGGAGATCCCCACTTTGATCTTACCGTCCGGGTGGCAGTTTTCGTTCTGGTAATGCAGCGCAATCAGAAGATCATCGCTTTGCTGGGCGCCTATCATCTATGTCTTCTCCTCAAGCATCTTGATCACAGTTGGAAAGTAATCGTCCCCAAAACCGGCCTCAATGGCCTGCTCAAACAGCCTACGGGTGGCCGCCGCGCCTGGGGTCGCCACACCGGCCTCTTGTGCCAATTCAATCGCATAGGTGAGATCTTTCAAGGCGTAGGAGGTCGAAAAAGCCTGTTTCGGAAAGTGTCCCGGCAGCAGCGCATTGGCACCATGGTTCTGCAGTGCAAAGCTGTTGCCAGAACCCTTCCCCATGGCGGCGAACAGGGTTTCAGCCTCAACGCCTGAGCACTTTGCAATCGATAGTGCTTCTGCAAGGGCGGTCACAGTTTGGAACAGCACCATATTGTTCATCTGCTTGACCACCTGGCCGGCTCCTGTGGCTCCACAGTGGATCACGTCTTCAGCAAAGCATGCGAGCACGGGGCTGATCTTCTGGAACACCGCCTCGTCGCCGCCCACCAGAACCGCAAGTGTTCCCGCTTCCGCTGCCGATCTGGTTCTGGCCACGGGGGCATCGGCGTAAGCGGCCCCACACGCAGCAAACTCCGCCTGCAGCGCCCGTGTGAGACGTAAGGAACTGGTGCCCAGATCCACAACCGTTTGCCCCGGCCTGATATGGCTCAGAAGGCCCTCAGAGCCACGACAGAGCGCCTCCAGCTGCTCATCGCCTGGCAGAGAGAGCAACACCAGGTCAGCGCGCTCTGCGGCCTCCTGGGCGCTGCTGACGGCCTTCAGCCCATGATCCTTAAGGCGCAAAACAGGCCCGCTGCTGAGATCGAAGCCCCACACCTGGCTGACCTGGCCACCAGCGCGCTTTTGCAGGATATGACGGCACATGGGCTCGCCCATGACACCCAGGCCTATAAACCCCACCCCAAGTTCTTGTTGCATATTCACCCCAACTTTATTTTATGGGCCTTCGCACTTCGTCTACACCACCCCACCGGGTCCGACAAACTGGAAGCACACATGCCAAAGAACCTTTTGATCGCCGGTGCCAGCGGCATTATCGGCCGCTACGCACTCGCTCACCAAGCCGCGCAAGGAGACTGGCATGTAACGGGCCTTGCCCGCTCCCAGCCCGATGACCTGACAGAGTTCGGCTTTGTGAAGCTGGATCTGTTGTCGCCGAACCTGGATGAGGCTGCTCTGAAGACCTTTGGCGAGGCCACTCACCTGCTCTATGCGGGCTTTGTGCAGCCGCCGGGCATGAACTGGGCCGAGCTGAGCGCCTTGAACGCGAAGATGTTTGAAGGGCTGATGGATTTGGTGGATGCGCACATGCCGAACCTTAAACGGGTGGTGCTGATCCAGGGCCAGAAGTATTACGGCAGCCATTTGGGCCCCTATAAAACCCCCACCAAAGAGGATGACGCGCGCCACGAGCCGCCGAACTTCTATTTCGACCAGCAGGACCTGCTCGCCGAGCGCAGCCAGACGGCCGGCTATGATTGGGTGTGTCTGCGTCCCCATATCGTGTGCGGTTTGGCCCCACGCTCGCCCATGAACCTGGTGATGCAGATCGGTGTCTATGGCAGCTTGTGCAAGGAATTGGGCATGCCGCTCAATTTCCCGGGCAAACCCTCTTCGTTGAAAACGCTGCAGCAGGCCAATGATGCAGAACTGATCGCCCGCGCCATTGATTGGGCCCTGACAGAACCGCGCTGCGGTGGGCAGGCCTTCAACATCACCAATGGCGACCTCATTCGGTGGGAGAATATGTGGCCGATCATCGCCGAAGAACTGGGCATGGAGCCCGGGCCGGCTGAACAGATTTCGCTGGTCGAGTTTGGAGCCAAGAATCAAGAGCTTTGGCGCACCATGGCCGAACGGCATGGGCTGAACCAGCCCGATCTCAGCGAACTCGCGGATTGGTCGTTCTCAGATTACATCTTCAACATCGATTGGGATGTGGCTGCCAACACCATTAAGGCGCGGCTCTACGGGTTTGACTATTGCCTGGACACCGAAGACATGATGCGCCGGTTGCTGCGCCGCCTGAAAGACGAACGCTGGATCCCGTGAAACTGAATCACTTTATCTCAGCAAGCCTCTGTTTTTCTTCATCAATGACGTTTTTCAGCTGATCCATGAAGTCGTCTCCGCTCAGACCCGGCATGATGGGTGGCAAGTAAGAGACCGTGATCTCACCGGGCTTTTTGGCATAGCTTTTTCGGGCCCAGAACAGGCCGGAATTGATCGCCATCGGCACCACCGGCACCTTGAGCTGCTTATAAAGCAACGCGATCCCACGGTTGTAAGGATGGTTTACCCCCACATCCTGGCGCGTGCCTTCTGGAAAAATGAGAATGTCGCGCCCATCGGCGATGGCCGCCTTGGCCCCGTTCATCAACTGGCGCATGGCGGCGGTGCCTGCGTCGCGGTCAACGGCAATCATGGGAGAGTTGCGCAGATACCAGCCAAAAATCGGATACTTGTAGAGCGAATCCTTCAGAACCACAGCGACGTCTGGCATCATTGTGTTGAACACAAGGGTCTCCCACGAGGATTGGTGGTTGCAGGCAAAGATCACCGGCCCATCATGTTGCTTGTTCTCCAGGCCGATCTCCTTGTGGGTCAGCCCGACCACATGTCGCAGCCCGAAAAGCAGTCCGCGGGACCAGAACCTGGAGAACCTGCGCACCCGCTCAGGGGTGCCCACCACCATGAATAGGGGCAAACACAGCGCGCCGAACACCAGCGTCCAGGCAACGCCAAAAACCAGATCGTAAAGCTTGGATCTCAGATAGATCATTCAAATGGCCGCGTTCCCTCAAAACTGTCCGGTTTTGAGGTTTTCCGCGTCCAAAGTCCATCAAATTTTGACAGAATACCCTAACCTAGAACGGCACTTCGTCATCCAGATCGCGGGAGAAATCGCGGGCCGGTCCCGGCGCCTCGCTCTCCATGGGGCTGGATTGGCCAAAGTTGCCGGATGCGCCCATACCGTCCCCGCCGCTACGGCTATCGAGCATGGTGAGGGTCGAGTTGAAGCCTTGCAACACGATCTCGGTGGTGTAGCGGTCGGCCCCGCTCTGGTCCTGCCACTTGCGGGTCTGTAACTGGCCCTCAATGTAGACCTTGGAGCCCTTACGCAGATAATTTTCCGCCACCCGGCAAAGACCCTCAGAGAAGATCACAACCCGGTGCCATTCGGTTTTCTCGCGCCGCTCACCTGTGTTGCGGTCTTTCCAGTTTTCCGACGTGGCGATGCTCAACTGTGCCACAGGCCGGCCGTCTTTGGTTTGGCGAATTTCAGGATCGGCTCCCAAATTGCCCACGAGGATCACCTTGTTTACGGATCCAGCCATCCCTCACCCTTCCCTGTTCGCTCGCCCGGCGGTTTCGTTTTGCCGCCAAGGCCGATAAAGTGTGCGGCACCCTAGACGATGGCCCGCAGGGCCGCCAGCGAGGGCACTTCTTATCCACAATGTTCATTTTTTGTTCTATATGATACAAGCAACAGAATCAAGCCTCACAAGGATACCGCCGCCATGAACCGCATCATTTCTACGGATACCGCACCGCCCCCCTTCTCCGACTATGCCCAAGCTGTGGAAGTTCCGGCGGGCGCCCGCACGCTCTATGTGTCCGGCCAAGTGGGCGTGGAGCTTGATGGCACGCTGCCGGGTGACCCCACACTTCAGCATGAAAACGTCTGGCGCAATCTTTTCGCCATCTTGGCGGCTGCAGACATGGGACCGGAAGACATTGTGGATGTGCGCTGCTTCATCAACAGCCACGACGAAGTGGCCAGGTTCCGCGAGGTGCGAGATAAAATGCTGGCTGGCGTCAAAGCGCCCTCCACCATGGTTGTCGCGCCACTTGCCAATCCGGACTGGCGGGTTGAGGTTGCCGTCACGGCAGCCAAAAGTTAGAGCGCAAGATGATGATCGCAAGAGCCTTCATAAGCTTCGGCCTTCTGCTCGTTTTGGCAGCAAGCGCGGCGCAGGCCGAACCACAGACCGGGCGCTGGGAAACCAATTACGGCCCCATTGAGATGGAGGCCAAGCCGGAGGGTTTTGTGGGGACTTACGCCTACAAGAACAGGCCTGCGTTTCTGGTCGGCCGGCATAATGGAGACGGCACCTACCGGGTCACATGGGTGCAGGAGATTTCTGAGATCGAATGCCTTGAAATCGTGCAGGATTCGCCTTTCTGGGGCCGCGCCACCTTCGTGTTTGACGGGGACCGCTTCATCGCACATTGGAACTATTGCGACCGGCGCATTCGCAAGAAGCGCGACTTCCGCTGGACAGGTGAATACACCGGCAACTGACAGGTGATGTCAGCAGCGCCTATAATCGCCGTGGATCAGTGTAGCGATCCGATTGCCGCCTTTCGCCGTTTCAGCTATCGAAGAGAGCCATGACAGACAGCGCGAAAAAACTCATCTCCGTCCAAGGGGCCCGGGAACACAATCTCAAAGATGTGTCCCTGGACATTCCGCGCGATGAGCTGATCGTGTTCACCGGTCTGTCGGGTTCTGGCAAATCCTCCCTGGCGTTCGACACGATCTATGCTGAAGGCCAAAGGCGCTACGTGGAATCGCTGTCGGCCTATGCGCGCCAGTTTCTGGAGATGATGCAAAAGCCCGATGTGGACCAGATTGATGGTCTTTCGCCGGCGATTTCCATTGAACAGAAAACAACCTCGCGCAACCCACGCTCCACCGTGGGCACGGTCACGGAAATCTACGACTACATGCGCCTGTTGTTTGCTCGGGTCGGCGTCCCCTACTCGCCCGCCACGGGCCTGCCTATCGAGAGCCAAACGGTAAGCCAGATGGTGGACCGGCTGATGGAGCTTGAGGAAGGCGCCCGGCTCTATCTGCTGGCGCCCATCGTGCGCGGCCGCAAGGGCGAATACAAAAAAGAGCTGGCCGAGCTCATGAAAAAGGGCTTCCAGCGGGTGAAGGTTGACGGCGCCTTCTATGAGGTTGAGGACGTCCCGGCGCTCGATAAGAAGTTCAAGCATGACATTGATGTGGTGGTGGACCGCATCGTGGTGCGCCCGGACCTGGGCAACCGCCTGGCCGATTCCCTGGAAGCGGCCCTGGAGCTGGCCGACGGCATCGCGATTGCCGAGTTTGCCGACAAGCCCCTGGAGGCCGATGCCACCGCGGAGGCTTCGGCCAACAAGTCCAAGAACGAGACCCACGAACGGATCATCTTTTCTGCGCGCTTTGCCTGCCCTGTCTCCGGCTTCACGATTGATGAGATAGAACCGCGTCTTTTCTCGTTCAACAACCCGTTCGGTGCCTGCCCAAAATGTGACGGCTTGGGCACGGAAATGCGATTTGAAGCCGATCTGGTGGTGCCGGATGCCACTGTGTCTCTGATGCGCGGTGCTGTGGTCCCCTGGGCCAAAACAGGCAACACATCGCCGTACTACATGCAGACCCTCCAAGCCATCGCCAAGCACTTTGGCGCCGACATGGACGCGCCCTGGCACACGCTGGAGGAAGAGGTTCGCCAGGTGGTCCTTTATGGCTCGGGCGAAGAGGAGATCACCTTCGTTTATGACGATGGCCTGCGCACCTACAAAACCACAAAGCCGTTTGAGGGCGTCATCGGCAATATTGAGCGCCGCTGGCGCGAGACCGATAGCAGTTGGGTGCGCGAGGAGCTGGCGAGATTCCAGTCCGATCACCCTTGCGAAGCATGTGGCGGCTACCGGCTGAAACCTCAGGCCCTTGCGGTGAAGCTGGCTGGCAAGCACATCGGCGAAGTCTCGCTCATGTCCATCAAGGATGCCGATGCCTGGTTTCGGGCCCTCGACGAACACCTGACCAAAAAGCAGCGCGAGATTGCGGTGCGCATTCTCAAGGAGATCCGCGAGCGGTTGAAGTTCCTCAATGATGTCGGCCTGGAATACCTCACCCTGTCGCGCACCTCAGGCACGCTGTCCGGCGGCGAAAGCCAGCGCATCCGGCTGGCCTCGCAGATTGGTTCTGGCCTCACCGGGGTTCTCTACGTCCTGGATGAACCCTCCATCGGCCTGCATCAGCGCGACAATGAGCGTCTGCTGCAAACCCTCCAGCACTTGCGCGATTTGGGCAACACGGTGCTGGTGGTGGAACACGACGAGGACGCCATCCTGACCGCGGACTATGTGGTTGATATCGGCCCCGGCGCCGGGGTGCATGGCGGCGAGATCGTCGCCAGCGGGAAGCCTGAAGAGGTGATGCGCAATCCCGCATCGCTTACGGGACAATATCTGACCGGCATGATGCAGGTGCCGATCCCCACAACCAGGCGGCCGGCGGATATGAGCCGCTCGCTGAAGGTGGTCGGCGCCAGCGCCAACAACCTGAAGAACGTCACCGCTG
>JBCDDQ010000070.1:0-17920 GCA_039180225.1 Pseudomonadota bacterium | reverse complement strand
GGTTGAGCCCATAATGTAGGGGTTCACCATGGAGTCCACCGAGCGGTACTCAAAGCGCCCTGGCGCGGAGACGCGCAGGCCCGTGGTGCGGTTCTGGAAGCCCCAGTCGGCAAAGACCGGCGCCCAGAAGCCAGTATCCCAAAGGCGGCGGTAGGAGTTCACGGTGGAACAGCCAATCGCGGTGAGCGCACGCAGGTGGTGCACGATGCCGCCAATGGCCTTGAGGCCCTGTTTGCCCGGCATTTGCGGATCGTCCGTGTCCGGCATGAAGGTGTTATCGCCACCTTCGACATACATGTAATTGTCTTTCATGCCCGGCAGTTTCTTCGGATCGTTGCCGGTCTTGTGGAAGACATCCTTACCGCCGCGCCACAGCGACATGTTGTGGTGACAGCCAGACGCCGAGACGCCCATGAAGGGCTTGGTCATAAAGCAGGCAATCAGGTTGAACTCACGCGCCACCTGGGCACAGATCTGCCGATAGGTGGTGAGCCGGTCGGCATTGCGCAGCACATCATCGAACATCCAGTTGAGCTCGAGCTGGCCCGGCGCGTCTTCGTGGTCGCCCTGGATCATGTCGAGGCCCATGGCGCGGGAATATTCCATCACCTTCATGTAGACCGGACGCAGGCTTTCAAACTGGTCAATGTGGTAGCAGAAGGGTTCGGAGAAGCCGCCATTGGGCTTGCCGTTCTCGTCCTTCTTGAGCCACATCATTTCCGGCTCGGTGCCCATGCGCAGGTGAAGGCCTTTGTGCTTCTTCTGGAATTCGGCGTGCAGGCGGCGCAGGTTGCCGCGGCCGTCCGAAGTCAGATAACCACCTGGATTTTCTTTCTCTTCGCGGTTGCGGAACAAGGTGCAATAAAACCGGGCAATGCGCTTGTCCCAAGGCAGCTGCATCATGGTTTCCGGCTCAGGGATGCCGACCAGCTCGGCGGCTTCAGGTCCGTAACCCAGATATTCGCCGGCGCGGTTGGTGAACAGGTTCATGGTGGCGCCATAGACGAGTTGGAAGCCCTTCTTGGCGACGCTTTCCCAATGATCTGCGGGGATCCCCTTGCCCATGATCTTGCCGGTCACAGAGACGAATTGCAGGTAGAGATATTCAATCCCCAACTCGTCGATCTTTTTGCGGACCTCTTTAACCTTCTCCGCACGGCCCTTCTGTTTTACGAAATTTTCGATGTCCATCGGCATGGTACCCTCGCACCCCTTCAAATTGGTTTTTTGATTGGCCTTAAATGGCTCTAACGCTGGAGCATACCAATTATGGACCAATTTTGACAACTGGCAAGGCTAATTTTAGGCCGGAATTTTTTCACCTTGCTCTGATAGAATGTTTCAATCGGAAAATCGGCCGCCTGGGGCTTGTGCGTTTTGTCCCAGTTATTGGCAGAAAGATAAGGTTTCTGAGTTTTGTCGGCAGAAAATCGGTAACTATGGAACTGCCAGATCCTGCGGGTCTATGGTCAGTCGGAATGGTTTCAACGCAGACCAATCGCGGCCGTTTTTGTGGTCCAAACAGAACCTTCCCTCGACGCCGTACGTATTTATAAGCCATAATAGGTAGAGGTGACGATACCAATTATATACCAATTATGACCAATAGAGACCAATGAAGGATTCCATGGCTAAGAAAGCTGAGTTCGATGTGAACGGGTTGGCAGATCGCATGCCAGCTGATCTTTCGCCCGGGCGTGGGGCCGGAGCCATTACGGCGCGCCTGCGCAATGCCATTGAAACGGGGGTCTATTCGGACGGCGACCAGCTTCCGCCGGAGCGCCAACTGGCCACCGCGTTCGATGCGGCCCGCAGCACCATCCGCAAGGCGCTCAACCATTTGGAACAAGCCGGGTTGGTGGAGCGACGCATCGGCAGTGGAACCTATGTGTCTTACTCAGGGCCCATTTCCGAGCAGGGTGACGAGATTATTGATCTGGTGAGCCCATTGCAGCTTATAGAAGCGCGCTTTGCTATAGAACCTTACATGACCCGCCAAGCGGCGTTGCATGCCACCAAGCGAGACTTGGAGAATATCGAGGCGATCCTGGTGCGCTTGGAAGGAGCCCGCAATGACGAGCCCTCGTTCTCGCGCTGGGACGGCGAGTTTCATCAGCAGCTTGCGCGCTGTTCGCGCAACCCGCTGATTGTGCGCCTCTATCAGAACATCAATGAAGTGCGGTCTCATGCCCAGTGGCGGGCCATGCGCCGCACCATCCTCTCGCCGGAACAGATTGATGTCTACAATGATCAGCATCGCCAGATCTACGATGCACTGTGCGAACGCGATTTGAAGACCGCCTCCAAGCGCATTGAAGAGCACTTGGAAAAGGCTCGCCAGGATCTCATTGGAGCTGAGAGCGGTTAAGCGGGCAGAGGCGCGCTACCCATGAGCCCGGTCTTACTCGGCAGCCTCGCCGCGCTGTTCTGGGGTGTCCACGATCTGGTGGCCGGCATCTCCAGCCGCAAGCTGGGCCACATGGTGGTGGTGCTGGGGGTTACGGTGTTTGGCCTCCTGGCGATCACCGGGTGGATTGGCTTCACCTCTGAGTTTCCGAATGTGATCCGGGGAGACGTTTGGGTGCCGCTGGTGGCGGGGGTTGGCTATGCCTGTGCAACTCTGTTCCTTTTTGCCGCGTTTGCTGCAGGACCCTTCTCCATTGCCGCGCCAGTGGGGGGCTCTTATCCGCTGACATCCATGGTGATTGCGGCTTTGTTGGGCAATCCTACAAGCGGGCTGCAGTTGCTGGCGGCTCTGGCTGTGGTTGCCGGGGTGGTGATTGTTGCTGTGACCGAACCTGACGAGGGTGGTGCGCAGACATACGACAAAGAGGCCCTCAGGCGTACCCTCATCTGTGCCGGCCTCGCACACATAAGCTTTGCGTTTGCCATTGCACTTGGCCAGCAGGCGGCGGTGCTGTTCGGTGCAGTGGAGGGCACGTGGATCAGCCGTATTGCGGGCGCGCTTTTGATTTTGTGCTTGTTCTTCACGATCAATGCCCGCCGCACGCTTCCGGTCAAATGGGTTGCGCCAGTGGTTGTGATCGGGTGTTTGGATGCAGCGGCAATCAGCTTGCTCAATGCGGCCGGCAATACCGATCAGCCGCAGATCGCTGCGGTGGCTGGATCTGCCTTTGGGGTGGTGACGATTTTGCTTGCGCGGATTATCCTGAAAGAACACATCCCGCCCAAACGCTGGCTGGGCATCGCATTGACGTTTGCCGGCGTTGCAATTCTGTCCGCTCTGGAGTGACCCGATGATTGAGCTCACCAAGACACACAAGGACACTTTCGAGAAAGATGGCTTTGCCATTGTGGAGGGTGTGCTGGAGCACGAAACCATCGACGCAGCCCGGGCGAAGTTTTCACTGCTGTTTAAAGGTGAGTTTGAAACGGGTCTGCAGCCCGATGAATGGAACTGGCACGAGGGCCGCGACAGCAACACGCTCACTCGCCAGATCTGCAATGGCTGGAAGGCGGACCGGACAATTGCCTCCATCGTGCTGCGTGAAGATATTGGGCGGGCGTGTGCAGAGCTGCGGGGTTGGCCGGGGGCGCGGATCAACCAGGACAATGTGATCTGGAAGCCGCCTGGCTCAAAACCGTTGGGCTTTCATCAGGATGACAGCTATCAGGACTGGATTGTTCCCAATGAAATGATGACCTGTTGGATTACGCTGGACGACACCACGGCCACGGGCGGCACCATCGAATATGTGCGCGGCTCCCATTTGTGGCCTTTAGCGCCGCCGATCGGACAGTTTCACGCACCAGATGATGCGCTGGCCGACCTCAGGCCGGCCGCAGAAGGTGCCGGTGTTGAGCCTGAGATCGTCCCCATAGAAGTGCCGGCAGGTTCGGCCGTGTTTCATCATGGGCGCACCTGGCATGGCTCGCGGGACAACAGGGGTGAAGCGCCGAGACGCTCGGTGTTGGCTCACTGTATGTCGTGCGATGTGGCCCATCACCCCACAAATGTGCATCCGGTGTACAGCCGGTACCGCCGGCATGACGGGCTGGAGTTGGATGAGAGCTTCTTTCCCATTCTTTGGCGAGAAGACGGTTATCGTTCGGCCTGGTTGCCCTAAGTCCAGGTGAAGGCAGGACATAAAGATATGCCCAAGCACATTGGAATTGTGGCCTGCTCAGCTGAGGGTGCATCGCTTTGCTACCGGACGATCTGTGTTGAGGGTGCGGAGCATCTGGGACCTCATGCACATCCTGAAGTGACCATGCACACGCCCTCGCTCGCAGACTATGTGGCGTGCCTGAATGCGGGTGACTGGGATGGTGTGGGGGATCTGATGCTGGTGTCAGCGGAGAAAGTGGCGGCGGCCGGGGCTGAATTTCTGATTTGCCCGGACAACACCATCCATCAGGCTCTCAGCTATGTGGAACCGCGCTCCCCATTGCCGTGGTTGCATATTGTGGACAGTGTGGCCGCCGCGGCCGAGGAACAAGGCTTCAGCACGCTGGCGCTCACAGGGACACGCTGGTTGGTGGACGGCCCGGTCTATCCTGAGAAGCTAGCGATGCGCGGTCTGGAGTGCGTGCGGCCCAGTGTTGATGAACGGGCAGAGATGAACCGGATCATTATGGAGGAACTGGTCTACGGCACTTTCAAGCCAGAAAGCACAGCCTACTTTCAAACAGCGATTGAGGGCCTGAAGAACCAGGGGTGCGATGCCGTCATTTTGGGCTGTACGGAGATCCCGTTGATCATCAACGACGAGAACTCGGCGCTCCCCATCCTTGATTCAACCCGTCTTCTGGCGCGAGCAGCTCTGCGCCATGCGCTCCTTGCGGACAATGCCGGTCAAAGTCCAGAGCTGTAAGGCGAATTGCTGACGCACATCCAAGGCCTTTGCCATCAATTGAAGCATTGGATTTTACACATTACGCGCTCGTCACATAATACTATAATTTCATGTTTGCGCACTATCATACGAGTACACGGCTTGAAGTATTGGGTCATGGGTGCAGTAGGACAAAATATTCTCTGGCTTTTCATTATCGCGTGGTCCGGACTTGCTGTGCAGGCGGCGAATCAGAACCACGATACGGATTATGAGCCTTCCCAAGATCTGCAGGTGTGCACCGCAAGCGCTTCGGATGAAGCGCGCCGTGCGTGCGAACGGGCCATCAGGGCTGGGGGACTGAACCCTTCAGATCTTTCCCGTGCGCATCGCGGTATCGGCGAGAACAAATACCAGAGCGGCAACTATGAAGACGCCATCAAAGATCTTACGGAGGCCGTCCGGCTGAACCCTTTCAATGCGAATGTCTATATGAGCCGCGGCGCAGCATACTATCAGTTTGGGAAATACGACGATGCTCTGAGAGACTTTGAAAGCGCCGTGTCCCTTGGTCCCAAGAATGCCGATGCCGCTCGAAACCGCGGCTTGGTGCTCATGGAAATGAAGCGGTTCAAGGCGGCGTTTCAAGACTTTAAATCGGCACTGGAGCTGCGCGCGAATTTTGCTGAAGCGCACAACAGCCTGGGTGTCTGGTACTTCCGACAAAAGAAGTTCACCGCGGCAATTCAAAAGTACACGGATGCGATCTGGTCCAATGCAAACTACGCCGAAGCCTACGTGAACCGCGCTTACGCGTTTCTGGCGAACAAGCAGGGCCAGGAAGCAATAGCCGATCTTTCGCGGGCTTTGGCGCTTTCCCCTGATGAGGCACAAATCTGGTTTGACCGAGCATTCACCTATGGCGAGCTTGGAAATCATGCAGCCGCGATTGCAGATTACGGCAAAGCGATCAGTCTGAAGCCGGATATGGCTTCGGCGTTCAACAACCGGGGCATTGAGTGGAACAGCCTGGGTCGCAAAGAGAGGGCGCTGGAAAACTATCAAGCAGCCTTGGCGATTGAGCCTGATCACGTGAATGCCCTTGTCAATCTGGGAAAGTATCACAGCAGCAAGGCTGCTTATTCTGAGGCAATCTCCAGTTTTACCGCGGCGCTTCAGGCGGATTCAGACTCGTTCAGCGCATATTTCCACCGTGCGTATGCGTTTGGGGAACTCGGGCAGTACGAGCGCGCCCTGTCAGACTATTTAAAAGCGGTAGAGATAAACCCGAAAGACGCCTCGGCCCATAACAACTTGGGTCTTATGTATTCTCATCTCGAACGGCCGAAGCAGGCCCACAGGCATTATGATGAAGCCATCAAGTCCGATCCAAAGTATGCCCGAGCCTACTATAATCGCGGACGGAACCACGCCCGCCAAAGCGCATTTCCTGACGCGATCAAAGACTATACGCGGGCCTTGGAACTGAACCCGAAGTTGGCGGATGCTTACTTCTACCGCGCCTATGCACATGGTGAGCAAGGCGAGCATGACATGGCGATTGCCGACTACAAGGCCCATCTGCACCTAGAGACGGATCACGATGTCACCTATCTGAATATCGGATTTGAGCATGAGGCCAAGGGCAACGTGGAACTTGCTCTGGAGTACTACTCCAAGGCCATCCGTTCCAATCCCAAGTACGCCCTTGCCTACTCCAACAGAGGCTTGATCTATGGACGCCAGAGGTTGTTCGATAAAGCCATCAGCGATTACTCGGCGGCCATTCAGATTGAACCAAATTCGCCCGAAGTCTTCATTCGGCGCGCGGATGCCTACGGCGCTTTAAAGCAAAGCCAATTGGCCATCAAGGATTACAACGAAGCGATCCGGTTGGATCCCAAGAACCATGAGGCGTTCAACAGCTTGGGTGTTGAGTATCGCATCTTGGGCGACCATCACCAAGCCATCGAGTTGTTCACGACTGCGATTTCGCTCAAGCCTGACTATGTTCTTCCCCACCAAAATCGTGGGTTTTCCCTGGGTGAGCTGGGGCATTTTGACAAGGCTATCGCCGATTACAACGAAGCCATCAGGCTTCAACCCTCCGCGGCAACCTCTTACTTTGGACGTGGCGACATATATGCGCGCAAGCTCAATCATAAGGCTGCGATCAAGGACTTTACGACCTACCTTGAGAGCGAGCCGGAGGATGCAACCGGCTATTTCTATCGTGGTTTTGAGTATCAGGCTTTGAACCAACTGAGCGAAGCGCTGGCCGATTATTCACACGCGTTGCAGGTCAAACCAGACTGGCCCATCGCCTACACCAACCGTGGAGCGGCCTATGCCCAAAAAGGCGAACACCTGAAGGCGATCGAGGACTTTACGAAGGCTCTGAACATAAATCCCGAACTGGCGGATGCCTTTAAGCGAAGGGCTTATTCTCATGGGGAGTTGGGTAAGTTTGAGCATGCGCTGAGAGACTACACGAGCTCCTTGGCTCTGGCACCAAAAGATGTGGATGCACTTGGTGCGCGCGGCTGGATCTTGCTCGTTCTTGAAAAGTGGGAGCGGGCCGAAAAGGATCTCACCGCAGCCTTGAGATTGAACCCGGATCTGGCGACCGCCTACTTCAATCGCGGCCTTGTGTACGAAGCCCTGAGGCGCGATGAGGCAGCTTTGAGGGATTATGATGCCGCGCTGAATTTAATATCGAACGAGTGGGAAATCTATTTTCGGCGTGGGTACGTGCTGGTCAGGCAGGAAGAGTTCGAAGATGCATTGCTTGATGCTCGAGAAGCCCTCCGTCTGAACCCCAAATCTGGTGAGGCTCTCAACTTGTTGGGATACGTTAAGATAAAATTGAACCGTGGACCTGAAGCGATCAAGACACTGACAAAGGCCGTTAATCTGGATCCAAAAAACACCGTGGCCTACGAGTATCGGGGCATGGCCTACCACGAGCTGGGCCAGTTTTCTGAAGCCATCAAGAATTATGAAAAAGCGATCGAGATTGCGGGTGAGGACGCAGATAGGCTCAACGATCGTGGATACGCTTACCTGCGTGCCGGCAATGTTCAGAAGGCTATTGCCGACTTTGAGGCGGCGGTTCGACTGGCTCCGGATGCGGCCCCTTACCGGCACAGCCTTGGGGAAGGCCGGCTTGCTGCCAATCAGCCGTCATTGGCGCGGGAGGCCTTCGAACAAGCCTGTCGACGCGCTGTGCCTGAGGACGTGAAGACTTGGCAAACGACACTCAGGAAGCTGGGTCACTATGCGCACAAGATCGACGGCGTGTGTGGCGCTGAGATGATCGCGGCATTCCATTCCTGCGCGAAGGTGCAGTGTGACTTCTAACAAGCGCACAGCGAACGGCAGCGCCAATAGGTTCTTCTAGTATCCCCGGGCTCGGTTGACCTCGTGGAGTATAGGAGAGCCGTCCATCAGGCGTCGGTAGTTTTCCGCCACATCCTTTAGCGCATCGCCCAAGTGCCAGCCCGACACATGGGGTGTGAGGGTTACTTTCGGATGGCTCCACAAGGGACTGTCCTGCGGCAGAGGTTCACTGCTGACCACATCCAAGACCACGCCACCCAAATGATCGGTGTCCAGGTTCTTCAACAGATCGCTCTCTATAACCAAATCACCGCGGCCCACATTGATGAGCACCGCGTCCTTCTTCATGGATGCCAGAAACTCCCGGTTCACCAGTCCGCGGGTCTCCGGTGTTGAGGGCAACACACAGACCACATAGTCGCATTCCTTGAGCATTGGCAGCAGGGCGTCGGCGCCGTGGCGGCAATCAATACCTTCAATGTACTTGGGCGAACGGCTGTAGCCGATGACCTTGAAGCCCACGGCAGCGATCATGTTGGCCGCGCGGCTTCCAATGTGCCCTAGCCCCAGCACGCCGACAACCGTATCCGGCGTGCTGTGCGGGGCGATCGGCTCCCAGATGCGTTCGGCCTGTCGTGTGTCGTGAAATCTCATGTTGCGTTGATCGCGCAGAATATAGGCCAGGCAGAACTCAGCCATCTCCCGGGCCGGCGCATCGGGCTTCAGGCGAGCGATCTTCACATGGGCCGGCAGGTCTGGATTGCCCACCATGGTTTCAACGCCCGCACCCAGCTTTTGAACGAGTTTGAGATGCGGCAGCTTGGCCGCCAAGTCCTGGCGCAGCCGCGTCACGGCCGCCATTTGGATGTCGGCCGGATCGCCCATGTTTTCATAGATCCGCACATCAGCATCCGGAAGCATGGACAAGACCTCACGGGCGAGAGCCTCGTCGGTCATCCACTCCGGCATATTTACGTCAATCAACAGGGCCATGCCGCACCTCAATCTCAGCCGCAATCTGGGGAGCAGTGTTGCTGAGAACGGGTGACAAGACAAGCTGCGGTTGAGCTTATGCCGCCTTTCGGGCGCTTTCGGCTTTGGCTTTGGCGATCGTCTCGCGGGCGATCTGATCGGCCATTTCGCTGGGCGAGGCGTTCTCGTCATGGGCGCGTTCAAGGATCCGTTTCGTTCTTGCGCCTATGCGCTTCACTGCCGCCAGAACGCGCTCCCTGGTGGCTTCTGGATCGCGCTCGGCAGCGACCGAAATGATGCCTCCTGCGTTGATCACATAGTCCGGTGCATAGGTGATCCCGGACACTGCGAGAAGCTTTCCATCGGTTTTGGCCGCCAGTTGATTGTTGGCTGCACCGGCAACCACCCTGGCTTTAAGTGAGCCGATCGTGTTGAGGTTCAAGATGCCGCCCAAAGCGCACGGGGCGAAGATATCTGCATCCACTTTCAGGATATCGTCGGTCGAAACGGGTGTGGCCGAAAACGCTTCGACGGCTCGGTCCATGTTTGCGGTGCTGATGTCTGAAACGATCAGGTCTGCGCCTGCATCGCACAGGAGCTCGCAGAGATGATAGCCCACGTGGCCGATGCCTTGAACGGCAACACGCATGCCCTTCAAATCTGCGGTCCTGTGTCGGTGAAGAACTGCGGCCTTCATGCCTTCAAAGACACCAAGTGCGGTTACGGGCGAGGGGTCTCCGCCGCGGTAGCCGTCGTCCTTTGGGATGCCGCTCACGTAATCCGTGAACTTCGCCACCGACCGCATGTTTTCAACAGACGTCCCCACGTCTTCGGCTGTGATGTAACGGCCGCCGAGGCCTTCAACGACGCGGCCATAGGCTTCGAAGAGTGCATCGTCAGTCGGCGTTCCGGTCCCCCGCATGATGACGGCTTTACCGCCGCCATAGGGCAGTTCGGCGAGGGCGTTCTTGTAGCTCATGCCTTGAGAGAGACGCAGGGCATCCGTCAGGGCCTCGCCGTCATCAGAGTAGGTCCAAACCCGGCAGCCGCCGAACGCTGGGCCAAGGGCTGTTGAGTGAACCGCGATAAAGCCGCGCAAATCCGCCTCAGGCACACAGAAGGCGTGGACGGCTTCGTGATTGTCGAATCCCGGTTGGGAGAAGATGGACATGGCGTTCTCCTAAGCAACGGCACAAACCACAAATTTTTGCGTGTTTTGCCTTGGGGGCCGCCTCCATTTATATGTAAGTTTATCCCACCGGGTCTGAACGAACGGTGAATTCAACTCTTTGCGAGTTTTCCTCAAAAAGGCGTAATGGAGGCATTTATAGCCATGCTCGAGAGCCCTGTGTCCGAACCAGCCGAGGCGGCAGATGAGCTGGATGCTTTGATCATCGGGGCCGGATTTGCCGGTCTGTATCAGTTGCACTGTTTGCGCGATCAGCTGGGGTTGTCGGTTCGGGTGCTGGAGAAGGCCGATGGTGTCGGGGGCACCTGGTATTGGAACCGCTATCCGGGGGCGCGATGTGACTCTGAAAGTCACGCCTATGCCTACTATTTCTCAGCAGAGTTGCTGGAGGAATGGCAATGGTCGGAGCGCTATCCGGGCCATGCGGAGATTGTGCTCTATTTGAACCATGTGGCCGACAAGTTTGATTTGAGGCGCGATATTCAGCTGAGCACGAAGGTGGTCTGTGCCCGTTATTCTGAGCGCGCAAACCGGTGGGTGGTCACCACGGAAGCCGGCGAGGTGTTCTCCGCAACCTATCTGATCACTGCGGTTGGGTGTTTGTCGGCGGCCAACGTGCCGGCCATTGACGGATTGGATGAGTTTAAGGGCCAGTGGTATCACACCGGCCTTTGGCCTCATGATGGTGTCGATTTTGCCGGCAAGCGCGTGGGACAGATCGGGACAGGGTCAACCGGCATCCAGGCGGCGCCGGTGATTGCGGAAACTGCGCGTTATCTCACCGTCTTTCAGCGGACACCAAACTACAGTGTGCCGGCGCGCAATCATGTCTTGTCAGAGGACTTCAAGCGCCATTGCCGGGAGAACCACCAAGACATTAAAGCCATTATGCATTCAACGCCCAATGGCCATGCCTTCACGATTTCCCAGCGTAAGGTGTTTGATGTGGATGATGCTGAGCGCCAAGCGATCTATGAGGATTATTGGAAGGATGGGGGACTGCGCTTCCGGTCCTGCTTTCAGGACTTGTTGGCCGACAAGGCGGCCAATGACACCGCAGCGGACTTCTTGAGGTCCAAGATCCGGGAAATTGTGAAGGATCCTGAGACGGCCGCGAAGCTCTCCAACATCGATCACCCTTATGCCGCAAAGCGCCCGCCGGTGGACACCGACTACTTTGAGACCTTTAACAGAGATAATGTCAGCCTGGTGGACATCCGGGCAAATCCCATCGAGCGCATAACACCCGATGGTATCCAAACCAGCGCCGGCCATCATGAGCTGGATATCATTGTGTTCGCCACCGGATACGATGCCATGACGGGGCCGCTGCTGCGGCTGGACATCCGCGGGCGCGGCGGACAGGCCTTGCACGAGGCCTGGAAGGAAGGCCCGCGCACCTATCTGGGACTGACGGTGGCAGGTTTTCCAAACATGTTCACCGTTACCGGACCAGGCAGTCCGTCTGTTCTCACCAATATGCCTGTGGCTATTGAGCAGCATGTGGAGTGGATCACCCGATGCATTCAGAAGATGCGCCAAGAGGGGGCAGACAGAATAGAAGCGTCGCCAGAGGCCGCTGATCTGTG
Source organism: Pseudomonadota bacterium (assembly GCA_039180225.1). GTDB lineage: Bacteria > Pseudomonadota > Alphaproteobacteria > Rhizobiales > CAJQND01 > JAAEUE01. Next base: position 6,035 of record JBCDDQ010000070.1, on the reverse strand, counting down.
GGTGAAGCACGTGAACGATGCGGCCAATGCGACCTTGCTGCCGCAAGCTGGTCATTCCTGGTATCTTGGCGCAAACATTCCCGGCAAGCCGCGCATGTTCATGCCTTATGCCGGAGGTATGGTGCGCTACCGCACCATTTGCGATGCCGTTGCACAAAATGGCTATGAAGGGTTCCGGTGCAACGACGGTGAGGCCAGCGTGCCCTCAGCCGTGACCAACGCCACGGTGGGGCCGTTCACCCCAAGCGCAGAGCCTGCAACGCCGGGCATATAGGAGATCACAACATGCGTGTCTTGGGGAGAGTGCTGTTGGGGGCCTTAGCCGGCATTTTGGCGGTGAGCGGACCTGCGTCTGCGCAGTTCAAGGCAGACCAAGTCGACTTTGCCTCAATCTACAGTTTTGCAGAGCTTGCAGCTGCGGCCTATGACGGCGCTGCGAAGTTGAAATCCTCACAGCGCGGCGTTGCTTGGGTCGCCACGCCGGGACACACGCATGTGCAGTATTTCATCGTGGTGGACGACGCACGCAAAACCCAAACGATTGCTGTGCGCGGAACAATCGACAAGGTGAACTGGGAAACTAATATGGACACGCTTGGGGTTCATGACAGGCGCTCCGGCGTGTTGATGCACCGTGGATACAGCGCGGCAGCTCGGGTGATCTACCGCGACCTCAAGCCCCGGCTGAGCACGACCTATACCACCAACCTCACAGGCCATTCTTTAGGCGGCGCGGTGGCGGCAATTCTCGCGACTTACCTTTATGATGACCGCTATCCGCTGGGCCGGGTCTACACGTTCGGGCAGCCCAAGTTCACCAATCCAGCCGGTGCCAGAGCCTATCGGAACCTGCCGCTCTTGCGGATCGTGCATCAAAATGACGGCGTGGCCGCGTTCCCGGACAAAATCAAGAACTCCGGTAAACAGTTTGCACAAATGGGGCCGATGGTGAACCTCCTCACCGGTCCGCACTATCTGTTCATCGATGCGAAACGAACCGAACGCTTCTCGCAAGGCTCATTCCGCCGCTTTCGTCGTCAGCTCAGCGTCCCAGATCACAAGATGAAGTTCTACCTCAGCAATCTGCGTTACAAATTGAGCGGGGCAAAACGGGTGCACCCGAAAGACCGGCTCAAATACATCGACCGTCAGCGGCGCACGCCCATCAAACGGACCTTCAACTTCGGTCCTCACCGGTGAGGTTACAGCGGCGTGCTTTTGCGGATGTGGTTGACCAGCGCTTTGTCCGGGTAGCAGGTGGGCGTCAGACCAAATTTCTTTGCGTATTCGCCGGCAGCAATTCGCGACCTGAAGCCGATCAGACCGTCAACGCCGCCCACATCCATGCCGAGCTTCTCCAGGCGCTTTTGCATATCTAGCGTGTCGCCTCGGGTGAGGCCGCGTATATTGTCCCATTTGCCTGCAAAAGTACGGTTCTTGCCATAACGGTCTGCCAGGTGGCCGACGAACAAGGCGTAAAGATCTGATTCGTTGTACTGCTTTAGCATGTAGAAATTTTCCAATGCGATGAAGGCTGGGCCGTGGGTGCCGGCTGGCAGCAAGATTGAGCCTTCCTGCTTGAGCTGTGCGGGGCTGAAGGTCCGCCCAAATGTCCGCTTGACGCCACGATTGACCCAGTCTGAGATCGGGCGGCGTTTGTCAGGGCCCTCCAACGTGCAGTCAAACCCGTTGGGAAGGACCACTTCGTATCCCCAAGTGTTGCCCCTCCAACCTTTCTGTTTAAGGAAGTTGGCAATGGAGGCCAGTGTGTCCGGGACGGATGCCCAGATATCCGCCTTGCCATCTCCATCCTGATCAACCGCATAATTCAAGTAAGCTGATGGCATGAATTGCGGATGTCCCATGGCCCCGGACCAGGCGCTCTTCATCTTTGAGGCGGCAATGCCCTTGGTTTGGACAATTTTGAGGGCGGCCAGCAACTCCTTGCGGAAAAAGTCGGGACGCTCGCTCATAAAGCCCAATGTGGCCAGTGTGCTGATCGCGTTGTAGCGAAGCTTGGCTTTGCCGTAGCTGGTTTCCTTCGCCCAGATGCCGAGTACGATGCCAGACGGCACCCCGTAGGTCTTTTGGATGGCATCCAGATGGGGCTTCAGCTCCGCCTTGCGCTTGATGCCGGTCGCGACCAAGGAGTTGATGTAGGATTGTTTGAAGTAAGGGCCCGGACTGCGGAACTCTGCCTGCCAGTTCGGAGCCTTCTTCTTCAGCTTGCGGCCGGGAGGTTTCAGATTTGGCAGCTTCCAGTTGAGTTTCACGCCCTTCAAGGACCGGTCGAAGATCCCAGGCGAAACACCATGTGCAATTGCCTCCTTGCGCCGCTCTTTGAGCCAGGAGGAGAATTGCTTATTCACACCCGCGCGGTAGTTCGTGTCGGCGCTGGCGGGTGCTGACAATGCGAGCGTTACTGCTAAGACCCAGGCAGTCGATTTTGCAATCCAGCGAAGATGAGACATAGGCGCAACAAAGCTCCGGCAAGATAGGATGTTGAGATATTTATCAGATTCGTGAACGCAAAGGGTGTCAAACTTCTGTCGCTTCGCTTGACCCTCGCCGCGATCGCGGCAATGCTGGCCACCTTCAAATGGGCGAGGGATTGGGGTTGAATCGTGTCCGAACAGCCGACAGCTATGCCTCTTCGGGTCTCCCAAGGGCAATCCACCTTTCTTCACATTGTGAAGATCCTGGCCATCGCTGCCGTGATCGTGGGCCACATGACCAAGCCGGACATTTTGTTTGATGTGGACGTCTCCCTTCTGGGGCGCGCGACCATCCCAACCTTTTTGATGATCAGCGGTTACTTCGCTGCGCTTACCTTCTCAAAGGGGCAAATTATTGGCGTTAATCGGGGCCGAAAGTTCCTGAAATCTGTGATGACGCGCTATTTCAACATGTACTTCATGTTCGTGCCCGCCACGTTCCTTGTGCTGGCCATGGACCTTTGGATGATCAGCGTTGATGCGCCGTTTATTCATACAGACAAGTTCGACCAAGACATGTCTCCGCTCAGGATCGTCAAAGAGTTCTTCCAGCTGTTCACGTTCAGCGGCGAGTACTGGGCGCCAAGCACAGTGGGCCAAGGGGTATTTTCCAACGCCGCTGTTTGGACCATGGATTACTTGATGGCCTACACGGTGGTCACCGCGGCGCTCTATCTTTTGAGCGGCCCAGCCCGCATTTTCACGATGGGCTTGGCCATCATCATTGCGGGGCCGACCATTCTGCTCTTGTCTCCTCTGTGGTGGGCGGGTGTTCTGGCGTTCGAGATCCACAAGCGCTCCTGGGCCCGCGAACAGGCTGGTGAGGCCAGGGAAATGGGGTTGTCGGACCTTGCCGTCAAACGCCTATCCATTGCGCTGTTCGGTGCGGTGGGTCTCGTTTGGCTGTTGTTTGAATGGAGCGGCAAGGGGCCTGAACTTTATCAGTGGTCCAAGACCCTCGCCAGCTTCGACATCCGCCAATACATGGGCATGTCAAAACGCTTCTTGTGGCAATGGATGTACGTGCCGATCATTTTCACCTTCCTGGTGACCAGCAAGTACATCTTCACCGGGCCGGTGAACCCGGCCTTCCGGGAACGGGTGAAAACGGTGTCGAAATACTGCTTTCCCGTTTTCGCCTTTCATTTCACCACCATGTACTTCTTCCAAGCCTTGATCCCCGGCTATCAGGCGACCTATACATCTATCGATCCATACATCATGGCTGCAGCCTCGCTTGCGGTTTCAATTGCCGGCGGAGTGTGCTGTTTTAACTACGTGAAACCGATAACCGACGGCATTTACGAGAGAATTACGAGTGAAGGAGAGACCAAGTGAGGGTGCTACTTTTGATCGTGCTGGCCTTCTTGTGGCCCACAGCTGCACAAGCCGGTCCTAATCTCAACCCGGAACATGGCGATGCCGCCTATCAGGCATGGAGCATCCTGTCTCCTGATGTGGCCGATCCGAAAAACTACAAAGACAAGGTGATCGTCTATTTTCACGGCTTCCGGTCGGCTGTGCCCAACGGCACCTACAAGCGGATCCGCAAGAAGTTCAAGAAGACCCACACGGTGCTGGGCGTGAACTATAACTATCTCAACACGGCTGAGACCGTGAAAAAGCTGGATGAGTTTGCTGAAACACACCTGAAGGGCCGCAAGGTTACAGTGTTCGGAACATCTCTTGGCGGCTTCTGGGCAGAGTATTTCGGGAACCGGATCGGGGCGGAGAAGATCGTGCAGATCAATCCGATCTCAGATCCTGCAAAGCAGCTTGAGAAGTATGCGGGCAGCACCCAGAAGAGCAAGCGCCGGGCGATGGAGTTTACGGTGACACTTGATCAGGTGCATTCCTACAAGAATGTTGACCGCACGCCCAGTGCGGCCACCTCCAGCCTTGTGGTCCTCATGGCCGATGACCAACTGATCGATCACACGATTGCCAAGAACTTCTATTCAGCGCGGGACCGCACGAAAATCTCGATCTATCCCACAGGGGGGCACACGATTGATCTGAGAAAGCACGAGGCGGCCAAGGAGATCGGAGAGTTTGTGTGGGCTGACTGAGGTCAGGCTGCAACGCGGTCCAAGAGGCGGCTCAAGAAGTCATCGCACAGGCCCAGTTGTTTTGCCGTAATGAACTCATCGGGCTTATGACCTTGATCCATTGAACCAGGCCCGCAGATCACGGTGGGCACGCCTAGGCGTTCTTGGAAGAGACCGCCCTCAGTGCCGAACGCGACTTTATTATGGTCGTTCGCACCGGTCAGCGATTTCACGAATGTGACGACTTCGGCATCTGGCGCCGTGTTGAGGCCGGGATATTCGTTGGAAATCGTTATGTCGATCTTTGCTGAGGGGAACCGGTCCTGATAGGCGCTTGCGATCTCAGTGGCCTTTGCCTCTAGCTTTGCCAAAATGGCCATGGGGTCATCTTCCAGCAGGTTGCGGATTTCAAATCGGAACTTGCAGGTGTTTGGAACAATGTTTAGGGCCGTGCCTCCGCCAATCACCCCCACATGCAGTGAGGTGTAGGGCACAGCGTAATGATCATCGTGTGCCCCTGTCTCGATCACATAGGTCTGCATATCGCGTATGGCGCTGATCATTTCAGAGGCCAAGTAGATGGAGTTGAGACCGTTGGGCGCCAAGGCTGAATGACTTTCCACCCCATGGCACGTGCAGACCAAGTCGGTCTTGCCTTTGTGGCCAATAGCGGCCTTCATTAGCGTTGGCTCTCCAACAATGCATAATGCCGGCTTTACTGGCGCATTGACCAGATCGTCGATCATGCTGCGTACGCCAACACAGCCGATTTCTTCGTCATGGGAAAAAGCGAGATGTATCGGACGTGTAAGCGTGCGTGCGGTCATAGTGGGCACGGCCGCAAGAACGCTTGCGACAAAGCCCTTCATGTCCGCTGCGCCGCGCCCGTAGTGACGTCCGTCTTCCTCGCGCATCACAAATGGGTCCGATGACCAGTCTTGGCCGTCCACCGGTACTACGTCGGTGTGGCCGGAGAGTATGATGCCTGGCACATCTTCGGGCCCGATGATGGCATGCAAATTGGCCTTATTCCCCTCCTCGTCATAGATTAATCGGGAACTGACCCCGTGGCTGTTCAGATACTCCTGAACGAAATGGATCAGGTCCAGGTTTGAGTCCCGGCTGACGGTGGGAAAGGCAATGAGACGATCGAGCAGCTCAAGGGTTTGCATTCAGATGACCTCTTCCTCCCGGTCATCGGTTTCTCCATAGCGCTTCATGATGGCCGGTTTCAGCCCTTCATATAGGCCGCCAATATTGGCTGCAACCTTTGCGTTCTCCCGCTCAAACAGGCTATTGCCGTTAAGATCGCTTTCCACCAGGAACGGGCCGAAATTTTCCACGTCAATCACCCAGATGCACTGGGCAAGCCCCAACTCATCGCGCCAATGGGTGTCGACCACGCGCTTCACACCGCGGCCCAAGAGTGCGCCGGTGCCATAGCCCACGGTGGTGAGATAGATCGCATTATTGTGCACGAACTTCTCTCGAT
>JBCDDQ010000069.1:0-17926 GCA_039180225.1 Pseudomonadota bacterium | reverse complement strand
CCCATTCCTTAGAGCAGTTCTTCGTCATATGAAGACGCTTGATGGAGTCAAATCAGCCCATATCCAAGGCGCGACCCGCGCCTCGTCAGCAGACGCGAAAACCCGGTCAAGCGTATCCATATGACAAAGAACTGCTCTAGAGAGCGGATGAAGGCCCCTTTCCAGGGCTTTTGCGCCACAGGCTAAATCTCGCCCTTGGGGTCCCATTTGAAGAGTTTTGCCGCAATTACAGCCCCCACAATGCCCCAAGCCAGCATTATGGCCAGCCGCGGCAGCGCCACATAGGTCTCTTCTGACCCGGACCAGACAAAGCCGCTCCCGGCCATGTCGGAGCGGAATGCATGGCCGAACGCGAGCGAGAAATGCTTCAACGGAAAGGTGTCCGCAATCCAGGTCACCCACACCGGCACATCGCGGAACGGACGGATGAACACATCAGACAAGAACGCCAATGGCAGCACCGTTGCGCTGGTCACCGCCTGCACAGTGTCGGAGGTCTGACAGATGGCGCACACCATCATGCCCAGTCCGGCAAAGCTCAAGCAGCCAAGGAACAGGCTGATGAGCGCCATGGGCAGCTTTTCGGGATAAACCGAAACGCCGAAGAACAGATTGCCCACCACCATCACCAGCACCACGGCCATGATGGCGATCACCGTCACCGCAAGGATGCGGGCCCAGATGTATATGGCCGGCTTCAGCGGCGTGCCGCGAATGCGCTTCAGCACGCCCTGGTCGCGTGAAGTGGCGGTGGAGATGGCAAGATAGGTGTAACACGCCATCACCGCACCAAAGACCGCCAGCGCCGGTGCATAGAACTGCGCGGTGGTCACTTCGGTTTCCGGGATCAGTTCGTTGCCGAACAAGATCACGAACACCAGGAACATGATCAAAGGCATGGCCACCACGAAGAACACAGCCGCCGGGCGGCGCAGGAACAATGTGAGCTGATGCCTGGTCTGGCGCAAAAGCAACATGGGTGTCAGGCCTCCACCGGCTTGGCGGCGCGCGCCTCACCCCTGCGCCCGCGGGTCAGATTCAAATAGATCTCTTCCAGGCTCGGCTGGGTGACGTTCAGATGGGGCAATTCGAACTGCTCCTTAAAGGACCAATTGGTGAGGTCAGCCAGAAACGGCGTGGGGTTGGGCACCTCGAAGATCACCCAGCCCCGTTCCTGGTGGATGATGGACCGCAAGGCGGCCGGAAAGCTCTCCGGCAGAGCGCGCTCGCCCAGATAGAAGCGCACTTCCGTGTAGCCCCCATGCTGATCGCGCAGAGTCTGGGGCGTGCCCTCAGCTTTGATCTGCCCCGCCACCAAAACCGCAATCCGGTGAGCAAGCGCTTCGACCTCATCCATGTAGTGGGACGACAGCAGAATGGTCTTGCCCATGGCGTTGAGCTCCAGCACCAGGCTCCAGATGTTACGCCGGGCGTCCGGGTCGAGGCCCGTTGTGGGTTCATCCAGGAAGACCAGATCCGGATTGCCGATCAGCCCCAAACCGATTTCCAGGCGCCGCTGCTGGCCGCCGGACAGAGCCTTCACGCGGGTGTCGCGGGCAAAGGAGAGATCCACCAGATCCAGAACCTCGTCCACCCTGTGGGGGTTGGGATAGAAACTGCGGAAATTTCCGACCGTCTCCGTTACCGTGAGTTCCGGCTCCAACGCCGTGCTTTGCAGGACGATGCCGATTTTGGCCCTGAGGCCCGTGCTCTCACCGCCCGGATCCGCCCCCAGCACCTCCACGATGCCGCCATCGCGCTTGCGGTAGCCCTCCAGAATCTCAATGGTTGTGGTCTTGCCGGCCCCGTTCGGCCCCAGCAGCGCGTAGGTCTCTCCGGCTTGTACCTGGAACGAGATTCCCGCCACGGCGGGCGTCCCGGCATAGCTCTTTTTGAGGTCTTCAACACGAATCGGCAGCATGTGGGCCATCAAATTCCGCAAATTTTCATAAGGGCCCCCTCATCCGCAATCCCGATTGGCCCGTATACCGGTCGGCATTAACCACAGTGGCAAGAGCATAATGGGAGAGCTTTTTGAATGAGACATAGTGGACCGCACTGATATAGAATGACATTTTGGCGACACTCTAGGAAAAACTTGCCTAGAAGTGGAGAAAGTGGGCCCACTGCTCTTTGCGCGGTGCAAAACCTGGGTTAAATACCGCGACGGGTGCGGCCCAAATGGGGCATGATTCGCCACGGGGACGGCGGCTGGGAACAGTTCGGGGACCTGTGAGCTGAGTATGGCAGGGTAGGCATAGTTTAGTTCATATGAAGAACAACAAGAAAAAGATCGTCATCGTTGGCGCGGGGCCCGGTGGGCTCGCCATCTCGATGCTTCTGGCCAACTGTGGTCTTGATGTAACGTTGCTGGAAAAGCGTGGCCAAGTGGGCGGGCGCACCGGCCAGATCAAGAAAGATGGCTTTACGTTCGATATCGGACCAACCTTTTTCCTTTATCCTCCGGTGATTGAGAGCATTTTTGAGCGCTGCGGATTTGATCTGTGGTCCGAAGTGCCCATGAAGAAGCTTGATCCGATGTACCGCCTGGTCTTTGAAAAACCGCGGTCAGTTGGACGCCAAAGCCAATATTGGCGCCATGATGGAAGAGATCGCAAAGATTGCGCCGAACGACGCCCCCGCCCTGCAGCGCTACATGGATGACAATCGCCGCAAGCTGGCGCACTTCAAGCCGGCATTGGAATCGGCTTTTGAGGGCTTTAAGGACTTCACCAAGCCCGATATCTTGAAGTCACTCTTCATGCTGCGCCCGCAGCTGTCTCTCGATGGCGATTTGAAGAAGTACTTCGCAGATGATCGGGTGCGTCAGGCGTTTTCGTTCCAGGCCAAGTATCTGGGCATGTCGCCGTTCAACTGCCCGAGCCTGTTCACCATCCTGGCCTTCCTGGAATACGAGTATGGCGTATACCATCCCATCGGTGGCTGCGGCGCGGTGATGAACAAAATGGCCGAGTTGGCCACACGCCTGGGCGTGAAAATCAAGCTCTCTGAAGGTGTGGAGAGCATAGACTTCGATGGCAAGCGCGCACGCTCTGCGATCACCGCCAAGGGCCGCTACGAGTGCGACGCCATGGTGATCAATGCCGACTTTGCCCAGACCATGAAGAATTTGGTGCCTAACCGCATTCGCAAGCGCTGGTCCGACAAGTCCATTGAAAAGAAGAAGTACTCCTGCTCCACGTACATGATGTACCTGGGCGTTAAGGGGCGCTATGACGACTTGCCTCACCACACGATTTTCCTGTCGGAGGATCTGCACGGCAATATCGATCAGATCCAGGAACGCAAGGTTCTGCCGGAAAATCCCTCGTTCTACGTGCAGAACGCCTCCATCAACGATCCAACACTGGCGCCGAACGGTATGAGCACCCTTTATGTGCTGGTGCCGGTGGCCAATCTGGAAAGTTCAACAGAGTGGAATGCCGAGGCGCAAGCGTCCTTCCGTGAATTCGCCCTCAAGCGCCTGGAAACGATCGGCCTGACGGACCTGCGCGAGCGGATCGTGACCGAGCATATTATGACGCCGCAGAGCTGGCAGGATGATCTGGACGTCTATCGCGGCGCCACGTTCAACCTCAGCCACACCTTGTCGCAAATGCTGACCTTCCGTCCGCACAACCGCTTTGAAGACCTCGATGGGGTCTATCTGGTTGGCGGCGGCACCCACCCGGGCAGCGGCCTGCCGGTGATTTTCGAAGGCGCGCGCATTTCGGCAGATCTGATGGCCGACGACCTCGGCATCAGCCTTGAACCGATTGAGCGCGAGGAGGAAGTTGCTCCGTCCGGAGATATGCAGTTGGAGCGGGCCTCTTAGGAGAGACCTCAACAAAGCCGCTTTCATCTTCTCTTATTCACCGTATGATCGGCCCCTCGCCGCAACGGATAGTCGTGTGAGTTCATGGCCAACCCAAACAGAGATGAAAAACAAAAGCGCGCTGCGCACGAGGCTCTGGAGCTGCTCAATCCGACCATCTGCCGGATCTTTGAGCGCTATCTGAACCGCTATTTCAAAAAGAACTTCCATAGACTCCGGGTGACCCGCGACGGAGAGGCCCCAGCGATTGAGCCCGATCATGGCTTGGTGGTCTATTGCAACCATGCCTCCTGGTGGGATCCGCTGATCATGTACTACCTGTCGCGGACCCTCTATTCGGACCGCAAGGGATTTGGCCCGATCGATGCGGTGGCTTTGGAGAAGTACAAATTCATGCGCAAGATCGGCCTGTTCCCCGTTGAGCAGGACAGCAGCCGTGGTTCGGTGCATTTTCTCAACGTCTCGCACGGGCTTCTCAAAGAGCCCATGACCAGCCTCTGGCTGACCCCGCAAGGCGAGTTTGCCGATGCGCGCGTCAGGCCCGTGACCTTCAAGCCGGGTCTTGCCCATCTGGCGCGCGACTGCGGCAAAGCCACGTTTGTGCCCATGGCGCTGGAGTATTGTTTCTGGAACGAGAGCAAGCCGGAGCTTTTGGTGAGGTTCGGTGTGCCCATCAACAGCGCCGAGCCCAAAGACAAGGCGATTGATGACTGGCAGGCGCAGCTGCAAATGGCCCTTCAGACCGCCCAGGACAAGCTGGCCATGGATGCGATCAGCCGGGACCCGGAGCGCTTCAGAGAGGTGTTGCAAGGATCTGTCGGCGTCGGGGTTGCGTATGATGGCTGGCGGCGCATCAAGGCCTGGGCGCGCGGCAGGCGCTTTTCCGCGGCCCACGAGGATGAAAAATCATGAGCTGGTTGACGTTGAATTGGACCGTGTTCTGGCTGGCCGTCATTCCCTGGGCTTTGGGGATTTTGAACCTGTTCTTGTTCCGGGCGCCAAAGGCCGTCAGCGGCACGGTTCCGCCGGTGTCCGTCCTCATGCCCGCGCGCAACGAGGAAGCCAGAATCCGCCCTGCCCTGGAGACCATCACGGAAACCGAAGGCGTGGAGTTTGAACTGATCGTCGCCGATGACAATTCAACCGATGCGACAGCCGACATTGTGCGCGAGTTCGCTCAAAATGATCCGCGCATCAAACTGGTGTCCACGCCCAAACTTCCCGAAGGCTGGGGCGGCAAGAACCACGCGTGCCATTTCCTCAGCTCCCAAGCATCCCATGAGCACATGGTGTTCATTGATGCAGACATGATCGTTTCACCGGATTGTTTCGCGCGCCTCTCCGGGCATCTCGCCACCACCAAGCCGGCGCTGATTTCCGGTATCCCGCTCCAGGAAACCGGCAGCTTCTGGGAGCGCGTGGTGATCCCGACCATTCATGTGATGATGCTGGGCTATCTGCCTTTCATCGGCATGCGCTTGTCAAAGTCGCCCGGTTTCGGCGCTGCGGTGGGCCAGATCATCGGCGTGCGCAAGACGGAATATGAACGCGTTGGCGGGCACACCTCCATTAAGGCCACCATGCATGACGGCGTTCAGATGGCGCGCCTCTTCCGGCGCAATGGCATGTTCACCGACCTGGTCAACGTGACCGACCTTTGCGCCACGCGCATGTATGACAACGTGGCCGACATTTGGGCCGGCTTCATGAAGAATGCCCATGAGGGCATTGCCACGCCCATTGCGCTGCCGATCTGGACGGTGCTGCTGGTGGGTGGTCACATCATGCCGCTGGTCTTGCTGGCGATCGCGCTGGCCGCCGGACTTGAGCCGGTGTTGGCGGGTGCGGCCTGTTTGCTCATCTTTTCTTTCCGCTTCATCCTGGCCTTGCGCTTTCACCAGTCGCTGTTGGGCGCCGCGCTTCACCCGCTTGGCGTCGGGTTCATGGTGGTGCTCAACTGGATCGCCCTCTTCCGCCGGCTGGCCGGCCGCACGGTGAGCTGGCGCGACCGGGCGTACGATACGAACTAGTCCCCCGCGAACGCGGGGACCCAGGCCAGCATAGCTCGGGGCAAACAGCTCTGGGTCCCGGATATTTTGCTGGCGCAAAATTCCGGGATGACGGTTCATGTGCCTCCTCCGCGCCCTTGCGCACGCGAGGGCCCATAGCTCTCATCTTTCCCTTGGCTCAGAAGGTCCTCGCTTTCGCAAGGACGCGGGTGAGGACAAACTCAATCATTAAGGCCAAATAGAGCGGATTCGCCAACGGGCTCAGGTGTTTACGCGAAATTGGGTTCGTTTGGCAAAAATCACCCGTTAGAGAACCTAAGTCATCTATTTAGTGGCAAACCGCTCAGAAGTAGCGCAAATACTCCTCAATCTCCCACTGCGAGATCGACACCGAATACCGCTCCCACTCATCGCGCTTGTATTGGATGAACGAGTTGTGCATCTGATCGCCAATGGCCGCCTTCAGCAAATCATCACCCTCCAGAAGGTTGGTGGCCTCCTCCAGCGTGCGCGGCAGGCGCTGAACGCCGGTCTCATCGAACTCCGCCTCGCTCATCAGGTAGAGATCCTTGCCAAGGGCAGGTCCCGGATCGGTCTTCAGCCCCATGCCCTCAATCGTGGCCGCCGTGGTGCAGGCCATGGCGAGATAGGCGTTCATGCACATATCAGTGGCCCGGTTCTCAATGCAGAAGCGGTTCTGGGGCATGCGCAACATGGCCGAGCGGTTGTTGGGCCCATAGGTCACATGGGTCGGCGCCCAGGTGTAGACGCCGCCTTCAAAGCCCGGCACCTTGGCCACCAGGCCCTTGTAGGAGTTCACCGTGGAGCAGGTGATCGCCGCCAGCGCGCCGCCATGGCGGAGCAGACCGCCAATGGCGTGATAGACGCGCGGGTCCCAGCCATCGGCGCTGTTGCCGAAGATGTTGGCGCCTGTGCCCGTGTCCTGAATGGAAAAGTTGATGTGTGCCCCTGAGCGCCAATCGCCAATGGTGGGCTTGGGCATGTAGGTGACGAACATGCCGTGGCGCTTGGCAACTTCCTTCAAAAGCACGCGCAAGAAGGTGAGCCGGTCGGCCATCTCCACCACATGGGTGTAGCCGAAGTCGAGCTCGAACTGGGAGTACGCCCCTTCGGCCACCACGTCGTGCAGGTCCCAGTCAAGCTCGCCCAGAATGTCGATCAGCTCGCCCAAAAAGCCCATGCTGTCGATGGAGGCTTCCACATCATAACCCCAGGCCTGGCGCCGCGGCTTGCCGCCGCCGGGCATAACCGGGTCGTTATCGAACGCTTTTACGGGCGCGCCGTTCTCGTCATACTTCATGACGATGAATTCCGGCTCCACGCCGGCCATGGGACGCAATCCCTTGTCGGCGGCGGCGGCCACCTGGCGCTTCAAGGCCATGCGCGGGCAGATGTTGTAGGGCTTGCCCTCCCAGTAGAGGTCGGCAAAGATCACGGCTTGCGTCTTGTCCCAGGGGCAGACATAGACGGCATCCAGGTCCGGAATGGTGATCTGGTCCGGGTCGGCCGGCCCGAGCTCGGGAACGAATGACACCGAGTGCACCGCAAACTGGGGGCCCTTGCCCAGGCACAAAGCTTCAAAGTCCCACATGGGCACAGGCTTGGTTTTCGGCACGCCCAACAGGTCGATCCAGCAGCACAGGAGGTACTTGACGCCCGCCTTTTCCAGCCGTGTCTTTACGTCGGCCATCTGCCCGCGATTGCGCTCAATCGCATCGTCCATGCTTTCAATATAGATATCACTCATTGTCTTCTCTCCTCGGGCCGGACCCTGCCGGCTCTCCTTATTGTGCGGGTTTGGGCATGTCCTCAGGATCGATGCCGGGAACAAAAGTGATGCCGGCCTGCTGCTTCCAGTCATGCGGATAGGCGGCATAGAAAATCACGCATTTCTCATCGCACTCATAGGCGATGTGATTGTCTTTCGGGATATAGAGCACATCGCCCGGTGAGCATTCATAACTCTCCCCGTCACAGGTCAGCCGGAAGGTGCCTTCCATGCAGTAGATGATCTCATCGCAGGTAAGATCCCACGGCACGGAGACCTGGTTCAGAAAGTTCAAGCCGCCACACATGGTGTTGGAGACTTCGCTGGTGACGAACGGTTTGATGTAACTCTTGCCGGGCTCCAAGGTGTGGAGCCTGTGCTCAATCTCGGAGAATTTGTAGAGCTGCGGTGTGTTGCCCATGGGGTACGGATCCTTGTTCAAGCGTTTGGGGTATTGAGAATGGTCTCGTTCAGTTCGACCTTGTAGCCGTCGGGGTCTTCGCAAAAGGCGATCACCCGGGCGCCGTGCTTCATGGGTCCAGGCGCGCGCGTGATGTTCACACCCTCGGCGGCCAGGTCTTCGCAGGCCTTGTAGACGTCCGGCGTTTCGATGCAGATGTGGCCCCAACCATCGCCCTTGTCGTAGGTCTGCTGCTGGTCCCAATTGTGGGTGAGCTCAAGGGCGGGGAATTCGGCTTCCGGGCCATAGCCGATAAAGGTGTTGGTGAACCGCCCGTCGGGATAATCGGTGCGGCGCAGCACCTGCATGCCGAGAATGCCGCAGTAAAACGCCAGTGAAGCTTCAAGGTCGCGCACCCGCATCATGGTGTGGGCCAGCCGGAAACCGGCGCTTGTGTCTGACTGTGTCATAGAGAGGGTCCTCAGGCCCGGTTGGCCTCAGATAAGTTGCTGACAATGAGTTCCTGAAAGGCGCGCACGCTGTCTTCCCAAACCGGCGACAGCACACCGCCCGCACCTGCCACGGGAGAGGATCGGCCGATCTGCATGCGCTCGCACATTTCATGATCTTCTTTATGAACATCCCACCATAAGCTCTTGAGATCTTCGATCTCATCAGGTTTCAGCGCTTGGCCTTCGGTGGTGTAGAGCGCACGCTTTTGCAGCATGCGGTCAGGCCCGAGCGGGATGTTGAGATAGACCCCTAACTGGTCCGGAAAATAGCGGCCCACAATGAAGTTGGGGAACAAGGTGAGATAGCGCGAGGAGACCGCCAGCGAACCGCTGGTGCCCACCTCCTCAGACAGGTCCACCGCGCTGCCCAGGCAGCGTCCATCCACGATCGTATAATGCTCGTGAAGCGGCTGGCTGGTGGTGGTCTTGTGGACGAACTGCACGTGATAGGGCTCAATGAAGTTCTCCATAATGAACTTCCAGTTGGTGGCGATCTCGCCAAAATCGAGCACGCCAATGGGCTCCACCTTGGCAAAGTCCACGCCCTCGAGCCGCTGGATCAAGGGGGCCGCATACTCTTCGAAGGGAGCCGCGGCGCCGTCCAGGTTGACGAAGATCCAGTCGTGCCAGACCACGGTACGCACGGGGCTAAGGCCGTGGTCTGTGGTCTCAAAACCCTCCGGCCGATCGACACCCGTGCCGCCGAAATGGGGCGAGGCCCGAAGCGCGCCGGTGAGGTCATAGGCCCACGCATGGTAGGGGCAGCGGATCAGCTTGCCCACATTCTTCGGCGCATCCACCAATTGCAGGCAGCGGTGTCGGCACACATTGTGGAAGCCAGTGATCTCGCCGTCGGCGTTTTTCACCAGGAGGACAGGCTTGCCCGCCACGGTCACCGGGGACACATCACCTGGCTTTGCAAGCTCATGCGCAAAGCCTGCGCACACCCAAGTCCTGCTCAGGACCGTCTCGCACTCCAGCCGCCAGAACGCATCACTGGTGTAGGCCTCCGCGGGCAGGCCCCTGGCCGGGCTGCCCGCTTGCGCAAAGCCGGCCAGCATCTGGTCAAGCGCCTCACGTGCCATTGCGCTCTCCCCAATCGCTCTTCAGCAGGAACTGGTTCTTGTAGTTCTTAAGACCGGTCATGGTTTCCACCGACGCAATGTCGGCGGCGCCATGAATTTCCGTTTCAAGGAAGTGGAGCAGATCGTCCTGGTCATTGCTGACCACCTCCACAAGCAGGTCGTAGCGTCCGGAGACCCAAAGGATGTACACCACGTCCGGCAGGCGGGCGAGGCGCTCAGCGACCTCCTGGGGCGTATGGCCCGGCGCGACCTTCAGGCCCATCATGGCGTCGGTCTGATATTCCACCGCCACCGGGTCGGCGATCGCCACGATGCGCAGCATACCGGCCTGCTTCATGCCGTTCACCCGGTTGCGGATGGTGCCTTCGGACACCCCGAGCTCAGAGGCAATCTCCGCAAACGGCATGCGCCCGTCCCGCTGCAGCATGGCAACGATGGACCGGTTCAGTGTGTCGTGGGGGGAGGAAATGTCGGAGAGACGCGCAGGGCGTTCAGCGAGTTTGCGCGCGTCAATGTCGGTGATCTCGCGGGCTGCTCTGCCGGGCCGTGCCACCATAATCCGCCTCACATTGCGATATTCGAAGAACAATCGATTTTAACTACGTAATTCGCAGGAAGTTAGCCTTGACTTACGGATACGTCAATATTCTAATTTCCAGATTGGTGATCGAGCAGCTGTAGGAGGTCGCACTATGGGATCCGCTCAACACTTTGCCGGCTATGCCTTGGCCGGATCGCCCGGATATGACGAGGAACTGGCCCATGTGGGTCCCGGCACGCCGTGTGGGGAGATGCTGCGGCGCTACTGGCAGCCGGTGGCCATTGCCGATGATGTGGGCGAGCTGCCGCTCGGGATCACCGTTTTGGGGGAGAAGCTTGTTCTCTTCCGTATGCCGGATGGTGAGTTTGGCCTGGTGCACCGGCAATGCCCGCACCGGCGTGCATCGCTTGAGTTCGGCAAGTGCGAGGCGCGCGGCATACGCTGTGCCTATCACGGCTGGCTGTTTGCTCCCGATGGCGAGATTTTGGAGACGCCCGGCGAGGCGCCCGACGCAAAGCCGGCCATCGAAGTGCGCGCCCGCACACGCCTTGGGGCCTATCCGTTACACGCATATGGCGGTTTGATCTTCGCCTATATGGGCCCGCCCGATGAGATGCCGCCCTTTCCGGAGTATGACGCCACCTACGTGCCGGACATCACCACCCGCACTTATCAGATCAACTATTCCTGCAACTGGCTGCAGGTTCTGGATGCCATCATGGACCCGGTGCACACCTCGTTCCTCCACAGCTCCATTTCCGGGGCGCAGTTTTCCGAGGGCCTGGCGGAGATCGGCGAGCTCGATTTCTTTGAGCGCGGCATCCAGTATCTGGGCTCCAACACCCGGCGGGTGGGCGACCATGTGTGGGTCCGGGTCAACGAGGTGGTGCTGCCCAACTTCACCCAGGCCGGCTCGGCCTTCCAGGCGGACGGCACCCGGGCACATTACTTTGGCCGCTCCTCCTTCACCCGCTGGGTGGTGCCGATTGACGACACCAGCTCCATGTCGCTGGCCTGGGCCAATTTTGGTCAGCGGGGCGACCCGCATGAGTACAACACCCAAGAAGGCTGTGAGCTGATCGAACAGGGCGAGCTGGTGGACCGGCCCTGGGAAGAGCGCCAGCGCCACCCGGCCGACGCCGAGGCGGTGGAAGGCATGGGGCCCATCAGCGAGCATAAGGGGGAAAACCTGATGCCCACCGACAGAGGCGTTGCCGTCTATCGGCGGGGCCTGCGCCGGCTCATCCGCAATATCCAGGAGGGCAACCAGGCCCCGCAGCCCGGCCAGATTGCCGCCAAACCGGTGCGCACCTACGGCCAGGACACGGTGCTCAAGCTGCCCCTGCGCAACTCAGAAGCGGACCGCAAGTTCATCAAGCGCGTGGGGCGCGAGGTCATGAAGATGCAATTCGGTGCCGAAGAGATGGAGTTGGAGGCGCGCGATGCCCACATCATCGCCAAGCTGCAAGAGATGGAGGCGGCCGGGTTCCAATGAGCGCACGCACCGTGAAGGTTCACATCAAAAACAACCGGTGGGCTGAAGGCTCCTTCCCCAACACGCCGGAAGGCGAAGAGGTGTTCACCATCACCCAAGAGCGCTTCGATGCTGCGCTTTCCGCCTATCCCTCGCTTCAGGGGCGCATGGAGGTGTTCATCGACTGGGATGAAGACAGTTTCACCTCCTCCATGGCCGACACGGACGTGCTGCTCACCTGGAACCTGCCGACCGAGGGCTTGGGCGACATCGCCAGGCAGCTCAAATGGATCCACTGCATTGGCGCAGGCGTTGAGCACATGCTCCCCATGGACTGGTTGCCGGAGGGCGTGGCGCTGACCAACAACAAGGGCGTGCACGCGGACAAGGCCGGCGAATACGGCCTCATGGCGGTGCTGATGCTGCACAACAACATGCCCGCCATCCTCACCAATCAGCGGGCGCATAAGTTTGAGTCGCTCTATTCCACGCCCATTGCCTCCAGCACAATCGTGGTGGTCGGCACGGGAAGCCTGGGCGGCGCGGCGATCACGAAGCTGGCCCCGCTCGGGCCGCACATCATCGGGGTAAACCGCCATGGCGGGCCGGTGGACGGCTGCAGCGAAGTCGTCACCATCTCTCAGCTCGACCAGGTTTTGCCCAAAGCGGACTATCTCTATCTGGCCGTGCCCGACACGCCGGAGACCACGGGGCTGATGAACCGGGCGCGGCTCGATTTGCTGAAGCCCACCTGCGGCATCGTCAATGTGGGACGCGAACCGGTGATGGACTACGACGCCCTCAGCGAGAAGCTTGAGGCCGGCACCTTGGCCGGCGCGGTGCTGGATGTGTTCTCGCCGGAACCCATCGATCCGTCCTCACTGCTCTGGGACACGCCCAATCTGGTGGTGACGCCGCACGTATCGGCCGATGACGGCGAAAGCTATGTGCCGCTCACTCTGGATCTGTTCTTCCGCAACCTGGAGCGGTTTTTGGAAGGGCAAGAGCTGCTCAATCCCGTGCGTCCTGATTTAGGCTATTGAGCTTGGTGATGGCGGCTTCCAGATCGTCCATCAGGGCCGCATAGGCTTTTGCGCCCACCGCTTCCTGGATCTGCGCATATTCCTTCTCTGAATGCCGCGCCATCTTCTCCACCACCGCCCTGCCCTTCGGCGTGATGGAGACCAGACGCAGACGCTTATCGTTCACGCCGTTGCGCCGGTTGATAAGACGGTCGCGGCTGAGATCGGCCATGATGCGCGACAGGCTCGGCAGTTTCAGGCAGATCGCGTCGGCCAGCTCGCCAGCCTCCACCTCCTCGCGTTCGCACAAGGCTCTGAGCACGCGCCATTGCTGCTCTGTGACCCCCGCTGCAAGCAGGTGCGGGCGGAAGCGCTCCATGACGGCCTCACGGGCCATCAACAGCTTCAACGGCAAGGACTGATGCAGCGGTCGCATGGCTAGGGCACCGGCTCGTCTTCCACCACATTGCGCAAGGTTCCAATGGGCGCGCAGGAGACCTCGACCACATCGCCGGGTTTCAGCCACTTGGGCGGATCGAACCTCGCCCCTGCTCCAGTGGGAGTGCCTGTGGCGATGATGTCGCCCGGATGGAGGGTCATGAAGGTGGAAATGTAGGCAATGATGCGGGTGAAGGGGAACACCAGGTCGGCCGTATGCCCGGCCTGGCGCAGCTCGTCATTCACCCGGGTTTGGACCCTCAGGTCGTTGTAGTCGGCAATCTCATCAGCGGTGACAATCACCGGGCCGAGGGCGCCGGATTTGTGGAAGTTCTTGCCCGGCGTCACATTGAACTTGCTGTGGCGTAGCCAGTCGCGCACCGAGCCCTCGTTCATGAGGGTCAGCCCGAAAATGTGGTCGGCGGCTCTGGCCTCCGGAATGCGGCGGCCTTCCTTGCCGATGACGATGACAATCTCGCCCTCATAGTCAAGCTGCTCTGACTCCGGCGGGCGCAAGACCGGCTCGCCATGGCCCACAAGGCTGTCGGGCGTGCGCATGAACAAGCTGGGATAGGCGGGCGCGGGCGTGCCGTCCTTATACTCCTCGTTGCGGTCCATATAGTTGATGCCCACGCAGAGGATTTTGCCGGGGCTGCGCACCGGCGGCATGTAGACGATCTGATCGAGCGGCACTGCCGGCGCGGTGGCCGCCGCGGCCTTGCAGGCAGCAAGCGCATCCTGCTGAATGACCGCCTGAAGAGAGCGCAAGCCG
Organism: Pseudomonadota bacterium; assembly: GCA_039180225.1. Lineage (GTDB taxonomy): Bacteria > Pseudomonadota > Alphaproteobacteria > Rhizobiales > CAJQND01 > JAAEUE01. The sequence goes on along the minus strand of JBCDDQ010000069.1, from coordinate 4,049 downwards.
CCGGAGAGCGTGCTGCCCAAATCCAGCACCTGATTGCCTTGCAGGCAGCCGAAGGTCTGGTAACCGCTGTAGGAAAAGCTGAGAAGTTTCATTCCGCCGCCACCTGGCCTTTGTCCAGCAGCCCGGCGCGCTCAAGCACATTGTCGAGTCGCCGCTCAAGCTCATCGGATGCGGGCAGCAAGGGCAGCCGGTGCTCATTGGCCGGCAGAATGCCGAGGCGCTTCATCATGTACTTCATGGGGATAGGGTTGATGTCGAAGAACACCGCCTTGTTGATCTCAAACAGGCGCCGGTGCAAATCGCGCGCGCCGAACAGATCGCCCGTCCACACCGCCTCACACATCTGCGCCAAGGGAGCGGGGCGCAAATTGCCAACCGCGTTCATGAGCCCGCATGCCCCCACAGCCATCATGGGGAACGACAACTCCTCAAGCCCCACGAATATGCGGAACGCATCACCATGCTCTTCCAGGAGGTCGGAGACATAGCCCAAGTCCAGCGAGGCATGCTTCATGCCCACGAAGGTGGGGCAGGATTTGGCCAGCGCCCGCACGGTCTCCACCTTCACATCCACCGCGGCGCGGCCGGGAATGTGATAGATCATCCAGGGCTTGTCATGCAGCGCGCTCAGGGCCTCGTAATAGGCCACCAGGCCCCGTTGTGGCGGCTTGGAGTAATAGGGCGTGACAATCAATAGCGCGTCCACGCGTGGGTTCTGCGCGGCATGCCGGGTAAGCGCCTCGGTTTCCGCGTAGGATTGCGAGCCCGTCGCCACCACCACGGTGAGATCGCCCGCTGCCGCCTCAACACCCACATCCACCAACCGGTTGCGCTCTTCGACCGTGAGCGATGAGGGTTCTGACGTGGTGCCGTTGATGAGAACGCTGTGAGAACCATTGTCCGCCTGATAGCGCACCAGGTGCGCATAGGCGTCATAGTCCACCTCACCGTTTTTGAAGGGTGTGATGAGCGGCGGAATGGAGCCGCGCAGAGCAGTTTCGTCAAGGGAGATCATGGAACCCTCTTCAGTGGCCGCGTTGACGGCATTTATTTAACATGTTAATTACTTGCTTGTAAACGACCTCTAAGGAGCCTGCTCGCGTGCCCCACCTCATCGTAGAATATTCCGCCAATCTGGACACAGTGATCGACATTCAGACGCTCGTGCACGCGGTACAGGACGCCGCGCACGAAACCGGCATCTTCCCCAAAGCCGGCACGCGCACACGGGCAGAACGCCGGGAGGTTTACGAGATTGCCGACGGGCATGATGACAATGGCTTTGTCCATCTGATCGTCCGGATCGGTTCAGGGCGCCCCGTGGAGGTCCGAAAGGAGGCCGGCGATCTGATTTTTAAACGGCTCACTGCGGCCTTGGACGAGGTTTACAAGGCCCATCCCCTGGCGATTTCCTTTGAGATGGTGGAAATCGACCCGGACACCACGTGGAAACAAAACAACATCCAAGCGTTCCTTGAAGCGCGCGGGCACGGGAGCGCAGCATGAACCAGAAGGCCGAAGCGGGCGCGCCGGAGCTGCAGGCAAATCTTGGGAAGTTGGATGGCTATCTTTCGCGCTTCCGCGAAGACGGTATCGGGCATTTCATCAAGGGCGCACGCGTTGACGCCACCAGCACATTCGATGTGGCAAGCCCGATCGACAATGCACCCTTCTGCCAGGCTGCCGAAGGGTCACCGGACGACATAGACCGCGCCGCAGAAGCCGCAGCCGAAGCCTTCGCCGGCTGGAAGGCCACCCCCGGCGCCAAGCGCCGCGAGATCCTCCACGCCGTTGCCGATGCGGTGGTGGCCAATGCCGAAGAGATTGCCCTCTTGGAGAGCTTCGACACCGGCCAGCCCCTGCGCTTCATGCAGAAGGCGGCCCTGCGCGGTGCTGAGAACTTCCGCTTCTTTGCCGACAAGGCGCCGGAAGCGGCCAACGGTCTCTCCACCCCGTCCGACAGCCAGATCAACTTCACGATCCGCCAGCCCATTGGCCCGGTGGGGGTGATCACCCCCTGGAACACACCCTTCATGCTTTCAACCTGGAAGATCGCTCCGGCGCTGGCGGCCGGCTGCACGGTGGTGCACAAACCGGCCGAATGGAGCCCGGTTACAGCCACACGCCTGGTGGAAATCATGCACGATGCGGGCCTTCCGGCGGGCGTGTGCAACACGGTACACGGCTTTGGCGAAGTGGCCGGCAAGGCACTCACCGAACACCCGCTGATCAAGGCCATCGCCTTTGTGGGTGAGAGCGCCACCGGCTCGGCCATCATGCGCCAGGGTTCTGAAACCTTGAAGCGGGTGCATTTTGAGCTGGGCGGCAAAAACCCGGTGGTGGTGTTTGCCGATGCAGATCTGGAGCGGGCGCTGGATGCGGCTGTCTTCATGATCTTTTCGCTGAACGGCGAGCGCTGCACCTCCTCCAGCCGGGTGCTGATTGAGAGGCCAATCTATGAAGAGTTCTCCGCCAAGCTTGCCGAGCGCGCCGCACGGGTGCGCCTCGGCCATCCGCTTGATCCGGCCACCGAACTCGGCCCCCTGATCCACCCGCGCCACTTGGAAAAGGTGACCTCCTATTTTGAGGTGGCCAAGGGGGACGGCGCCAGCATTCGCACCGGCGGCAAGATGCCTGATCGTGCGCCCTCGCCCGGCAACTATGTGGAGGCCACCTTGTTTGCCGATGCCGATCAGTCCATGCGCATTGCCAATGAGGAGATCTTCGGCCCCGTCCTCACCGCCATTCCGTTTGACGATGAGGCAGAAGCGCTGCGCATTTCCAATGCGGTGCCCTATGGCTTGGCGGGCTACGTGTGGACCAACGACAGCGCCCGGGCGCTGCGCATGGCTCAGAACATTGATGCGGGCATGATTTGGGTGAATTCGGAAAATGTGCGCCATCTGCCGACGCCCCTTTGGCGGCATGAAGGCCTCCGGCATTGGGCGCGACGGAGGCGATTACAGCTTCGACTTTTACATGGAAACCAAAAACATCGCTTTGGCCACCGGCGCCCATAAAGTGCCGAAGCTGGGCGACTGAGACCGTTCGATCATGCCGCTTCCCGACCCTACCTTTACCCCTCCCTTCAACATTGTTCGCTGCAGTCATGCGGTGCTGGGCGTGAGCGACCTTGCACGCTCGCGCGCCTTCTATGAGGGCGCCATTGGCCTGCGCACCCAGGATGAAGATGCCGGCGCGTTGTGGATGCGCGGGGTTGAAGAACGCAACCATCATTCTCTCGTTTTAAAACAAGTAGATAGCCCGCAAGCCCTGAGACTTGGATTCAAGGTGGCGAGCGAGGAGGATCTGGAGAAAGCCCGCAGCCACTTCGCCCGTGAGGGACTGCCCTGCCGGTGGAGCGAGGAGGCCTATCAGGGCCGGACTTTACATGTTTCAGACCCTGAAGGCATTGCGCTGGAATTCTGCTACAGCTTCGATCAGGCGCCGCGCCTGTTGCAGAAATATGAGCACTACCGGGGCTGCCATCCTCAGCGGCTGGATCACTTCAATTGCTTTTCGCCCAATGTGCAGAGCTCGATTGATTTCTATAACTCGCTTGGCTTCCGGGTGACGGAGTATACCGAGACCGATGGCGATGACGGCGCGATCTGGGCGGCGTGGATGCACCGCAAGGGCAATGTGCACGACATGGCCTTCACCAATGGACGTGGGCCCCGCCTGCACCACCTGGCCTACTGGGTGCCCACGGCGCTCAACATCATTCACCTGTGTGATGTGATGTCCACGTCAGGCTGGCTGGAGAACATGGAGCGCGGGCCCGGGCGGCACGGCATCTCCAATGCGTTCTTCCTTTATGTGCGCGACCCGGACGGGCACCGCACCGAGCTCTATACCTCCGACTATCAAACCATGGACCCCGATCATGAGGCGATCCGCTGGTCGCTCACCGACACCCAGCGCCAGACGCTGTGGGGCATGCCGGCACCGAAGTCCTGGTTTGAAGAGGGCTCAGAGTTTCCCGAGCAAAAGGTGCGCGATCCCAAGCTGAAGGCCCAGCCCATTGTGGCGCATTAGAGTGAGCGGGT
>JBCDDQ010000068.1:0-18151 GCA_039180225.1 Pseudomonadota bacterium | reverse complement strand
TAGCTTGGCTCTTTTGCGTATTCGTTGCAAGTCAATTGGAGAAAAACCTCGTGAAGGGGCGGTGTGGTTTCCGGGAGTTAAAGCGTTGACGCTCCCAACAAACTGGCGTATCTCCGCCGGTGGAGAGGTGGCCGAGTGGTCGAAGGCGCTCCCCTGCTAAGGGAGTAGGCGTCACAAGCGTCTCGAGGGTTCGAATCCCTTCCTCTCCGCCATTCCTTCCAGGGTAGAATTTGAGTGAACGCCGCCTTTTCATCGGCGGTCCGACGGAGCGCGGCAGACACCTTGGCTTAAGATGAATCTTTTTGTCTTGCCGAAGAGTTTGTTTCGCGCTCAGCCTGCCAGAGGCGAAACTCTTTCAAGGCGGGCTCGTCATGTCCACTTCACTGGCTTCTCTCAAACAACATTATGACGACCAGGGCTACCTGGTGATACCGGAGCTGTTTCCAGCCGACTTTGTTGCACGGCTGCGCGAGGCCACCCAGCGCTTTGTGGCTGAGGCCCAGCGCGATGAGCTTGACGATCCGTTGTTCGATCTCATCCGGGATGGGGAGGGGATCTCCCAACTGCGCCGCATCACCAGTCCAGAGCAGGTTCATCCGGTATTTGATGAGGCCATGCGCTTTGAGCCGCTGATCGATATTGTGGCGGAACTCTTGGGCGGAACCGTGCGTTTTGACCATGGCAAGCTGAATTTTAAGCCGCCATCAGGCGGTGCGGCGCTGGAGTGGCATCAAGATTGGGCCTTCTACCCCCATACCAACGATGACATGCTCGCCATTGGGCTGATGATCGAGGACTGTACCTTGGAAAACGGTCCTTTAATGGTCATTCCGGGCAGCCATCGAGGGCCCGTTTATGACCACAACCAAAATGGTGCGTTTGTGGGCGCTGTGCGCGCGCAGGATCTGGGCAATGAGCTGGACAAAGCCGTAACCCTGACCGCCCCGGCGGGGTCGGTGTCGATACACCATGTGCGCACGCTCCATGCGTCCATGGCCAACCGCAGCACCACAAACCGACCACTTTGCCTCTTCAGCTATGCGGCCATTGACGCGTTTCCCATATTTCATCGCTACGAGTGGGCCGAGTTTAATACCCGGATCCTGCGCGGTGAGGAGACCAACCAGCCGCGCATCGTGGCCAATCCTGTCAGGGTGTCCGAACCAACACCACCGTGTCCGGACGGCTATCAATCGCGCTCCATCTTCCATGTTCAGGAGAATATGGAAGAGGGGACCCTCTTTAACTAGATCAACGGCGGTGTGAAGGCCAGTTTCCTCCGAATCACCAGCTCGGGACGGGGCGCAAGCCAGCGCGGCTTTTTCGCGCATTCTTGTTTCGCATCACCCATTGATTGGGATAAGGTTCCATTGCACTTGTGTGTTGCCATGGTGTGAGGTAACACGCGCGGCATGAGATGGTCCTTCCGGTTTGTCAGAAACCGGCAAAGCAGGGTAACTAGAGCGGCACGCTATGGAAGACTTGCTACAAGCTTACTTGCCAATCGTCATTTTCATAGGAATCTGCCTGGGGCTGGGGCTCGCCCTTTTGTTGTCCGCATTCGTCTTGGCCATTCGGCGGCCCGATCCTGAGAAACTGTCGGCCTATGAGTGTGGTTTTGAGGCCTTTGATGATGCGCGCATGAAGTTCGATGTGCGGTTTTATCTGGTGGCCATCTTGTTCATTATCTTCGACTTGGAGGTGGCTTTTCTCTTCCCGTGGGCAATCTCACTTGGAGAAGTTGGCGTATTTGGGTTCTGGTCGATGATGGTCTTCCTGGGTGTTTTGACCATCGGTTTCATCTATGAGTGGCGCAAAGGAGCCCTAGAATGGGATTGATCGAGACGCCGAAACCTGTCCCTGCCGCCGCTGATCCGTTTTATGTGAACATCAACGATGAGCTGGCAGACAAAGGCTTCCTGGTGACCAGCACGGATGATCTCATCAACTGGGCCCGGCAGGGGTCTTTGATGTGGATGACTTTTGGCCTTGCGTGCTGCGCGGTTGAGATGATGCACACCTCCATGCCGCGCTATGATGTGGAGCGCTTCGGCTTTGCGCCGCGCGCCTCTCCGCGCCAGTCAGACGTGATGATCGTTGCCGGCACGCTCACCAACAAGATGGCGCCGGCGTTGCGCAAGGTCTACGACCAGATGCCGGAGCCGCGCTATGTGATCTCCATGGGCTCCTGTGCGAACGGCGGGGGCTACTACCACTATTCCTACTCCGTTGTGCGTGGATGTGATCGGATCGTTCCCATCGACATCTACGTTCCTGGCTGCCCGCCAACTGCAGAAGCGCTGCTTTACGGCGTGTTGCAACTGCAGAAAAAGATCCGTCGCACCGGCACCATCGAACGTTGAGAAGCAACACCATTCGGTTATGAACGAACAGACCAAAGCGAATGCCCTGGACGCCTTGCGCGAGCTGGCTGAGCATATTTCAGCAGAGCTTGAAAACGAGCTGGTGTCGAGCGAGATTGCCTATGGCGAGCTGAACCTGGTCGTGGTGGCTGAGCAGATCCTCAAGGTGTTAAAGTTCCTGCGAGATGATCCGACCTGCCGCTTTGTGGTGCCAATCGATATCACAGGGGTTGACTATCCGGGCCGCGAGAAGCGCTTCGATGTGGTCTATCACCTGCTCAGCCCCTATCAGAACCAACGCATCCGGGTGAAGCTTGAGACCGATGAGGACACGCCTGTGCCATCGGCCATCGGTCTATTTCCCATGGCGGACTGGTTTGAGCGGGAGACCTACGATCTTTACGGCATCCTGTTCTCCGGTCATCCGGACCTCAGGCGGATTTTGACAGATTATGGGTTTGACGGCCATCCGCTGCGAAAGGACTTCCCCACCACCGGGTATAAGGAAGTGCGTTATGACGATGAGCAAAAGCGGGTCGTGTATGAGCCTGTAAAGCTGGTGCAGGAGTTCCGGTCGTTCGACTATTTGAGCCCTTGGGAAGGCACGGATTATGCGTTGCCAGGTGATGAAAAGGCAAACTGAGCATGGCCGAGTCCGAACTGCGCAACTTTAACATTAACTTTGGGCCGCAACACCCTGCTGCCCATGGCGTTTTGCGCCTGGTGCTTGAATTGGACGGGGAAGTTGTTGAGCGCGTGGACCCGCATATCGGCCTGCTCCACCGGGGCACCGAAAAGCTGATTGAAACCAAGACCTACCTGCAAGCGGTGCCTTATTTCGACCGGCTTGACTATGTGGCCCCTATGAACCAGGAGCATGCCTTTGCTCTTGCCACAGAAAAGCTGCTTGAGATCGAAGTCCCCATGCGTGGACAGCTGATCCGGGTGCTCTACTCAGAGATTGGCAGATTGCTCTCGCACTTGCTGAACGTGACCACCCAGGCCATGGATGTGGGGGCGCTGACACCGCCCCTGTGGGGCTTTGAAGAGCGCGAGAAACTCATGGTGTTCTATGAGCGTGCGTCCGGCTCGCGCATGCATGCTGCTTACGTGCGACCCGGCGGCGTTCACCAGGACCTGCCGCAGCAGCTGATCGACGACATCGGCGTTTTCTGTGACGAGCACCCGAAAGTACTGGATGACATTGAGGGCCTGCTCACCGGCAACCGGATCTTCAAGCAGCGCAACGTGGACATCGGCGTGGTGTCGCTGGATGAGTGCTTTGCCTGGGGGTTCTCGGGCGTGATGGTGCGCGGTTCCGGTGCAGCTTGGGATCTGCGCAAATCCCAGCCCTACGAGTGCTATGAGGATCTGGAGTTTGATGTTCCCGTTGGCAAAAACGGGGATTGCTACGACCGCTATCTGATCCGCATGGAGGAAATGCGCCAGTCCGTGAAGATTATGCAGCAGTGCATTGAGAAGCTGAATGCGCCCGAAGGCCAAGGTCCGGTGTCATCTGCGGATGGCAAGATTGTTCCACCGAAGCGCCCTGAGATGAAGAAATCCATGGAGGCGTTGATCCATCATTTCAAACTCTATACGGAAGGCTATCACGTGCCGGCTGGGGAAGTTTATGCGGCTGTAGAAGCGCCGAAGGGTGAGTTTGGCGTCTATCTGGTGTCAGATGGCTCCAACAAGCCCTATCGTTGTAAAATTCGCGCGCCCGGGTTTGCGCATCTTCAGGCCATGGACTTCATGTGCCGTGGACATATGCTCGCTGATGTTTCAGCGGTTTTAGGGTCTCTGGACATAGTGTTTGGGGAGGTGGACCGATGAGCGTGCGCCGTCTAGCGGAAGTTCAGCCTGAGAGCTTTGCGCCCAACCGGGACACCACCGATTTTGCCAAGGCCGCGGTGAAGAAATATCCCACCGGAAAACAGGCTTCTGCGGTCATCCCGCTTTTGTGGCGGGTGCAGGAGCAGAATGCCGGGTGGGTGTCGGAGCCCGCCATCAGGTGGACAGCTGAGTTTCTTCAGATGCCCTATATCCGCGTCTACGAGATCGCTACCTTTTACTCCATGTTCAACCTGCAGCCCGTTGGACAGTTTCATGTGCAGCTGTGCGGCACCACCCCTTGCATGCTGCGCGGCTCAGAAGACCTTAAAACCGTGTGCCGCAAGGTCATTGGCGACCAAATGGCGGTGACATCGGACGGAAAGCTCTCCTGGGTTGAAGTTGAGTGTCTCGGTGCCTGTGTGAACTCCCCAATGGTGCAGATCAATAAGGACTATTACGAGGACCTGACCCCGGACGTTCTGGAAGGTATCCTGGCAGATCTTCGAGAAGATAAGCACGTCAAGCCGGGCCCGCAGAACAGCCGCCACCGCTCAGAACCTTTGGGCGGAGCACTGACCCTAGTGGCGGATGTGTCGGCCAAACGTGCCAAGGCCAAGGCGGCAGCGAAGCCCAAAACCGCACCGAAAACAAAGGCTGCCGCGCCGGGCAAGGCCAAAAAGGCGCCGGCGCAGGCAAAGCCGGCTGCGACCTCCAAACCCAAGAAGCCAAGAGGCATCAAAGCGCCCAAGCAGCCTGATGATTTGAAATTGGTTTCCGGGGTGGGACCAAAGCTGGAAAGTACGTTGAACAAGCTTGGAATCTATAAGTTTTCGCAGATTGCCAAATGGACCAAGGCTGAAATCGACTGGGTTGATGATTATCTAAGTTTCAAGGGCCGCATTGAACGCGATGACTGGATCAAGCAGGCCGGCGCGCTGGCAACGGGCATCGAAGAATATGTCCGTGTGTTCGGCAAGAAACCGAAGTAGGTGAGCATGCTCCAAGACAAAGACCGCATCTTCACAAATCTGTATGGCTTCAAATCGCCGGGCCTGCGCGCGGCCAAAATGCGCGGTGCGTGGGACAACACCAAACAACTGATCGAGCTCGGCCGGGACGGCATCATCGACCAGGTGAAGGCATCCGGCCTGAGAGGCCGCGGTGGTGCCGGCTTTCCCACCGGATTGAAATGGTCGTTCATGCCGAAGGAATCCGACGGACGTCCGCATTATCTCATTGTCAACGCCGACGAATCTGAACCCGGCACCTGCAAGGACCGGGAGATCATGCGCCATGACCCTCATTTGCTCGTGGAAGGCTGCTTGATCGCCGGTTTCGCCATGGGTGCAAACACGGGCTACATATACGTCCGTGGTGAGTTCATTCGCGAGCGCGAAGCGCTGCAGGCCGCGGTGGATGAAGCATATGAAGCCAAGTTAATCGGCAAAAACAATAAGAACGGGTGGGATTTTGACCTATACGTGCATCATGGCGCCGGCGCCTATATCTGCGGTGAAGAGACCGCGTTGCTGGAAAGCCTGGAAGGCAAGAAAGGTCAACCAAGGCTGAAACCGCCGTTCCCGGCCAATGTGGGCCTCTATGGCGCTCCGAGCACGGTGAACAATGTTGAGAGCGTTGCCGTTGTGCCCACAATCTTGCGCCGGGGTGCGGACTGGTTTGCAGGCCTTGGACGGCCCAACAATACGGGCACCAAGCTCTTCTGCATCTCAGGGCATGTGGAAACACCCTGTAATGTGGAAGAGGAAATGGGCATTCCATTCCGCGAGCTGATCGAAAAGCATGCTGGCGGCGTGCGTGGCGGATGGGACAATCTGAAAGCCGTTATCCCCGGCGGGTCGTCTGTGCCCTGTTTGCCGGCGTCCACCTGCAAGGATCTGCTGATGGACTTTGACACTTTGCGCGACTTGAAGTCTGGTCTGGGGACGGCAGCGGTTATCGTCATGGACCAGTCCACAGACATGATCCGGGCTATTGCGCGGCTTGCCTATTTCTACAAGCACGAATCGTGTGGTCAGTGCACCCCGTGCAGAGAAGGCACCGGCTGGATGTGGCGTGTGCTGGAGCGCATGGCGGTCGGCCAAGCCGAGAAGCGCGAGATCGATATGTTGCTGGACGTGTCCTATCAGATTGAGGGCCACACCATTTGCGCGCTGGGCGATGCGGCTGCGTGGCCCGTGCAGGGGCTTATCCGCCATTTCCGTCACGAGATCGAAGACCGCATTGATCAATACAGTGCCAATCCCAATCCAGACGGGTCGATGGCCCTGCAAGCGGCAGAGTAGGGGCGGCTCATGAGCGACATGCGAACCGTAAAGATCGATGGGGTGGAGCTGGATGTTCCTGTCCACTACACCATCCTGCAGGCCTGCGAAGAGGCGGGCGCAGAGGTGCCCCGGTTCTGCTATCACGAGCGCCTGTCGATTGCCGGCAACTGCCGCATGTGCCTGGTAGAGGTGAAGGGCGGTCCGCCCAAACCCCAGGCCTCCTGTGCCTTGGGTGTTGGAGACCTGCGCCCCGGACCGGAAGGGCAGCCTCCGGAAATCTTCACGACGACGCCTATGGTCAAAAAGGCGCGCGAGGGGGTGATGGAGTTCCTGCTCATCAACCACCCGCTTGACTGCCCGATTTGCGATCAAGGCGGAGAATGTGATCTGCAGGACCAGGCCATGGCCTATGGGATCCACAAGAACCGGTTTGCCGAAAACAAGCGTGCGGTCGAAGACAAGTATATCGGCCCCTTGGTGAAGACCATCATGACCCGGTGCATTCACTGCACCAGGTGCGTGCGTTTCTCCACGGAAGTGGGCGGTGTCGAGGATCTGGGCCTGGCCGGGCGCGGCGAGAATGCCGAGATCACCACTTATCTTGAAAATGCCATGACATCTGAGCTGCAGGGCAATGTGATTGACCTGTGCCCGGTGGGCGCGTTGACCTCACGGCCTTATGCGTTCCAGGCGCGGCCCTGGGAACTGCGCAAAACAGAGAGCATCGACGTGATGGATGCGCTGGGATCTGCGATCCGCGTGGATGCGCGCGACCGGGAAGTGATGCGCATCATGCCGCGGCTCAACGAGGATGTGAACGAAGAGTGGATCTCCGACAAAACACGTTTCATTTGGGATGGCCTTCGAACCCAGCGCTTGGACCGGCCGTATGTGCGCAAGGACGGCAAGCTGGCACCCGCAAGCTGGGACGAGGCATTCGCAGCAATCGCCGAGAAGGTCAACGCCACTACACCGGAGCGGATCGGCGCCATTGCGGGCGATCTTTGCGCGGCTGAAGAGCTTTATGCGTTCAAAGATCTGATGACCGCGCTGGGCGTCACCAATATCGATTGCCGTCAGGACGGCACGCCTCTTGGGGAGACGGGCAACCGGGCAGGTTATCTCTTCAATCCGGGTATTGCCGGCATCAACGATGCGGACGCTATCCTGATTGTGGGTTCCAACCCGCGGCTGGAAGCACCTGTTTTGAACGCACGAATCCGTCAGCACTGGCGCAACAACGCGGTTCCGGTGGGCCTGATCGGAGAGAATGTGGACCTCACATACGATTATGAGTACCTGGGCGCAGGACCAGACAGCCTCCGTGACCTGGTTGAGGGTGAATCCAAGTTCCACGCCACGCTTAAGCAGGCGGAACGCCCGCTCGTCCTCATCGGACAGGGAGCGCTCGCCCGTGGTGACGGCTTGTCGGTGCTTGGCCACCTGGCCAAACTGGCGGCGGATGTGGGCGCAACCGGCGGCGATGACGACTGGAACGGCTTTGCGGTGTTGCATACGGCAGCCGCGCGGGTGGCTGGTCTTGACTTATGCGTGTTGCCAGGGGGCGAGGATGCCTTGGACACACGCAAAATGCTGAGCGCTGCCGGCAAGGGCGAACTGGACGTGGTTTACCTCCTGGGCGCCGATGAGCTGCGGATGAAGTCTCTCGGCGATACGTTTGTGATCTATCAGGGCACCCATGGGGACGCCGGGGCCCATCGGGCCGATGTCATTTTGCCGGGCGCCACCTACACCGAGAAGTCCGGCACCTATGTGAACACCGAAGGACGCGCGCAAATGACCGCGCGGGCCGTCTTCCCGCCGGGTGATGCGCGCGAAGACTGGACCATCTTGCGCGCCCTCTCGGACGCGTTAGGGCATACGCTGAGTTACAACTCCGTAGACCAGCTGCGTGCGAAGATGTATGAGGCCGCACCGCATCTGGCTGCGATTGATCAGCGCGAGGTGGCTGATGCCGGCGATTTGGGCGTACTGACCAATGCAGCCGGGCGGATGAACACATCCGCATTCTCCAGCACGATCAGCGACTTTTATCTCACAAACCCTATCGCGCGGGCCTCCACCGTGATGGCGGAGTGTTCAGCTCTACGGCGCGGGCGCAAGCTGGATGCAGCTGAGTAGGGACGCGCCATGTATGAAGCCGCCATAACCGTTGCCATCATCGTCGCCCAAAGCGTTGCGCTTCTGGTCTCGCTGCTGATCATAATCGCGTATCTGCTTCTGGCAGACCGCAAGATCTGGGCCGCCGTGCAGATGCGCCGCGGTCCGAACGTGGTGGGACCGTTCGGCCTGTTTCAGTCCTTTGCAGACCTATTGAAGTTTGTGTTGAAGGAGGTGGTGATCCCGGATGGGGCCAACAAAGGCGTATTCCTGCTCGCACCGTTGGTTACATGCGTGCTCGCCCTGGCCGGGTGGGCGGTGATCCCGGTTGCGGAAAATTGGGTGATTGCAGATATTAACGTTGGAATCCTGTACCTCTTTGCTATCTCATCACTCGGCGTTTATGGCGTGATCATGGGCGGCTGGGCCTCCAACTCCAAGTATCCCTTCTTGGGGGCACTCAGGTCAGCTGCTCAGATGGTGTCCTATGAGGTCTCCATCGGCTTTGTGATCATCACCGTGCTCCTGTGCGCCGGAACTTTGAACCTCTCCGGCATTGTGATGACCCAGAAGACCGGGCTTGCGGATATGTTGGGCGTGCCGTGGCTTACGTTCCTTAACTGGTACTGGCTGCCCCTGTTGCCCATGTTCGTGGTGTTTTTCGTCTCAGCGCTTGCGGAAACCAACCGGCCGCCGTTCGATTTGCCCGAAGCGGAATCTGAGCTTGTGGCGGGTTTCATGGTTGAATATTCCTCCACGCCGTACCTCATGTTCATGTTGGGCGAGTATGTCTCCATCACAGCCATGTGTGCGATGACCGTTATCCTGTTCATGGGCGGGTGGCTGCCGCCGCTTGATATCGTTCCGTTCACGTGGGTTCCCGGTATTTTCTGGTTTCTGGCCAAGCTCTGCCTGGTGTTCTTCATGTTCGCCATGGTGAAGGCCATGGTGCCGAGGTACCGGTATGACCAGCTGATGCGCCTCGGCTGGAAAGTGTTTCTGCCCCTGTCGCTGTTTTATGTTGCGGCGGTGGCGGGCTTCCTGGTTGCATTCGATCTGGCGCCGGGAGGGTCGTAAGTGGATGCCTCCCGTGCTCCAGATCAACGCGCTGAGTGTTCTCGGCATCTTCGCCGGCCTGCTGGTTGGTCTGGCCGCGGTGGCGTGCATTTCCAAGTTCGCCTATCCGGGCTTGCGCCATCGTCACGAGGAAGCCAAAGCAAATGGCCTGAAGGCCGCCAAGCCCAGTACGGTTTTGGCGGTGGCCAAGTTGGTTGCGTTTTTCGTCCTTCCGACCCTTGGGCTGGTTGTGGCGAACATTTTGTCCGGCGCAGGATCGAGCTGAGGATGACAAGCAATGAACCTGCTCGGATTGGACCTGACCACCTTCAGCTTGATGGGAGCGGCCATCATGCTGGCGATCGGTTTGGTCGACTATTTGGTTGTGAGTTGGGCGTTGAAACAAGGCGAGAAACAGGCCCTCAGAGACGGCACAGTTTCAGACGAAAAAACGGCGATTTACGAACGGGTGCGCCGCGCTCTGGCGATTGCATGTTTCATCGTATTCCCGCTGATCGGATTGCTTGCCGGCAATTTCGTTCTGGGATCCATTTTTTGACGGCCGGTTAAGGAGGAAGAGGAAAATGCTCGTCCGCAATGCGGCTCAATCAATGTTTCTGTCCGAGTTCGTCTCGGCATTCTTCCTTGCTATGCGCTATTTCTTTGCGCCCAAAGCCACAGTCAATTACCCCTTTGAGAAGGGGCCTGTCAGCCCGCGCTTCCGCGGCGAACATGCCCTGAGGCGCTATCCTAACGGGGAAGAGCGCTGTATTGCGTGCAAGCTCTGCGAGGCGATATGCCCGGCCCAGGCGATAACCATCGAAGCAGGACCGCGGCGCAATGATGGTACGCGCCGCACCACGCGCTACGACATCGACATGACAAAGTGCATTTACTGCGGTTTTTGCCAGGAGGCTTGCCCAGTGGATGCAATTGTTGAAGGACCTAACTTTGAATTCGCAACCGAGACCCGTGAAGAGCTTTTGTTCGACAAAGACAAGCTGCTGGCGAACGGTGATCGTTGGGAACGCGAGATCGCGCAGAACATGAAGCTCGACGCGCCTTACCGGTAAGCGGTAGACGAGGGGCGAGGGGCAAAGGACGAGAGCAATGGCAGTTGCCGGAGTGTTTTTCTATCTGTTTTCAGCCATCACCGTGGCGGCCGCTTTTATGGTGGTTGCTGCGCGCAATCCTGTGCATTCGGTCTTGTTCCTGATCCTGGCGTTCTTCAACTCAGCCGGCCTGTTTGTACTGATGGGTGCTGAGTTTCTGGCGATGATCCTGGTGGTTGTCTATGTGGGCGCAGTTGCGGTGCTGTTCCTGTTTGTGGTGATGATGCTTGACATCGACTTCGCCGAACTGCGGCAGGGAATGCTGCAATATCTGCCGGTGGGTGGGATCATCGGCTTAATCCTGCTGGTAGAGCTGATTTTCGTTCTGGGCTCCTGGGCCTTTTCGCCGGAGGCTGTCGCCACAATTGCCGACAAGGCCCCGGAAATGTCCGCCGTGACGAACACCGAAGCGATCGGCCGGATCCTCTACACGAAGTATGTTTATCTGTTCCAAGCGGCCGGCATTGTCCTTCTCATCGCCATGGTGGGGGCGATCGTGCTGACCCTGCGCCACAAGGAAGGCGTTAAGCGCCAGAGCATTCCAAACCAGGTGGCCCGCACGCCGGCCACGGCCATTGAGGTCCGCAAGGTCAAGTCAGGGGAGGGGCTGTCCTAATGGAAGTGGGCTTGTCACACTATCTGACCGTTGCCGCGGTCATCTTTTCGATCGGCATCTTTGGCATTTTCCTGAACCGAAAGAACGTGATCATCATCCTGATGTCTATCGAGTTGATGCTGCTGGCGGTGAACATCAATCTGGTGGCGTTTTCCACCCATCTTGGGGACTTGATGGGACAGATCTTCGCTCTGCTTGTGCTGACGGTGGCAGCCGGTGAGGCCGCGATCGGGCTCGCGATTCTGGTGGCATACCACCGCAACCGCGGATCCATTGCGGTTGAAGACATTAACATGATGAAGGGCTGAGGGCGCGCATGTATCACGCAATCGTCTTTCTGCCTCTTCTGGGCGCGATCTTAGCTGGCTTTGGCGGCCGCATTCTGGGCGCTAAAGCGAGCTCATACCTGACATCCGGGTTTTTGGTGATCAGCGCCATTCTGTCATGGGTCGCCTTTTTTGATGTGGCTATTGGCCAAAAAGCTATGGTCACCGTTGAGGTCCTGCGCTGGGTAAACTCAGGGGCTATGGAAGCCAACTGGGCTTTCCGGATCGACACACTCACCGTGGTGATGCTGGTGGTGGTGAACACCGTCTCCGCCTTGGTGCATATCTACTCCATCGGCTATATGAGCCACGATCCGCATCAGCCGCGTTTCTTCAGCTATCTGTCCTTGTTCACCTTCGCCATGCTCATGCTGGTGACGTCCGACAACCTGCTGCAGCTCTTCTTTGGTTGGGAGGGTGTGGGGCTGGCCTCCTATCTGCTGATCGGGTTCTGGTACAAGAAGCCGTCGGCTTGCGCCGCGGCGATTAAGGCGTTTGTGGTCAACCGGGTCGGTGACTTTGGCTTTGCGCTGGGCATATTCGCGGCCTTCGCGGTCTTCGGTTCCATTGAGTTTTCCGAGGTGTTCGCCAAAGCACCGGAGCAGGTGGGCAAGAGCTTTGAGTTCTTGGGCATGCAGGTCGATGTGCTCACAACCATTTGTCTGCTGTTGTTTATGGGCGCCATGGGTAAATCGGCGCAATTCCTGCTCCACACCTGGTTGCCGGACGCTATGGAAGGGCCGACACCGGTGTCTGCCCTGATCCATGCGGCAACCATGGTGACGGCTGGCGTGTTCCTGGTGGCCCGCTGCTCGCCGCTGTTCGAACATGCTCCGGTGGCATTGACCGTGGTCACGTTTGTCGGGGCCCTGACCGCATTCTTCGCCGCGACCGTGGGCCTCGTGCAGAACGACATTAAGCGCGTGATCGCTTACTCGACGTGCTCTCAGCTCGGGTACATGTTCGCGGCCTTGGGACTTGGTGCGTACGGCGTCGCCATCTTTCACCTCTTCACACACGCCTTCTTCAAAGCCTTGTTGTTCTTAGGTTCCGGTTCGGTGATCCACGCCATGTCGGACGAACAGGACATGCGCAATATGGGGGGCCTGCGCCCACATTTGAAAATGACCTGGCTGATGATGCTGATCGGCACGCTCGCACTCACAGGTTTCCCGCTCACGGCCGGCTACTTCTCCAAAGACGCCATTATCGAGGTGGCCTATGCGGGTCAAAATGCGATGGCGCCCTTTGCCTTCTGGTTCCTCCTGATTGCTGCCTTCATGACGTCCTTCTATTCCTGGCGGTTGATGTTCATGACCTTCCATGGACGCCCCCGCGCGTCCAGCGAGGTGATGAGCCATGTCCACGAGGCGCCCATGAGCATGATGGGCCCGCTCTTGATCTTGTCAGTTGGTGCGCTTCTGGCCGGCGCATTGTTCAAGACCAACTTCATCGGACATGACGAAGCCCTGTTCTGGGGCGAGGCGCTCTATCGGCTGCCCACCAACAAGATCGTGGAAGAGTTTCACAACGTACCAGGCTGGGTGCCGCTGGCTCCGGCCGTCATGATGGCAGCCGGATTTGCCCTCTCTTGGCTTATGTATATACGTGATCCGAGTATCCCAGGCCGCCTGGCCGAGCAGCACCAGCCGCTCTACCAGTTCCTGTTGAACAAGTGGTACTTCGACGAAATCTACGATTTCTTGCTGGTGCGCCCGGCCATGTGGGTCGGCCGGTTCTTCTGGAAGCGCGGCGACGGATGGCTCATCGACGGGTTTGGCCCGGACGGGGTGTCAGCCCGCGTACTGGATGTCACCAGCCGGATCGTGCGGCTGCAGACCGGCTTCGTCTACCATTATGCATTTGCCATGCTGATCGGCGTGGCGGCGCTTGTAACCTATTACATGTTCAGGGGCGTGCACTGAGATGCCAACCAACTCCTTGCTCACCCTTGTTACTTTCCTGCCCTTGGCAGGCGCGGTTTTGATCTTGCTTCTTCTGCGGGACGACAATGAAACGTCCATCCGCAACGTGCGCTATGTCTCGTTGTGGGCAACCATCTTCACCTTCTTCTTGTCGCTTTTGGTTTGGAGCAACTTTGATCCTTCAAATCCAGGCTTCCAAATGGTGGAGAAACACTCCTGGCTCGGGAACTCCATCAATTATCACGTGGGTGTTGATGGCATCTCCGTTCTGTTCGTTCTGCTGACAACCTTCCTGATGCCCGGCTGCATCCTGGCCAGTTGGGGCGTTAAGAACCGGGTGAAGGAATACATGATCGCGTTTCTCGTGCTGGAAACGCTGATGATCGGCGTGTTCGTCTCGCTCGACCTGCTGCTGTTCTACCTGTTCTTTGAGGGTGGCCTGATCCCCATGTTCCTGATCATCGGGATCTGGGGCGGTGCCCGGCGCGTTTATGCAAGTTTCAAGTTCTTCCTCTACACACTGCTTGGCTCGGTGCTGATGCTGCTGGCCATGATGGCCATGTACTGGAACGCCGGGACCACCGATATTCCAACCCTGCTCACCCATCAGTTCCCGGTGGATATGCAAACCTGGCTCTGGTTGGCCTTCTTTGCTTCATTCGCGGTCAAGATGCCCATGTGGCCCGTCCATACCTGGCTGCCCGATGCCCACGTGGAGGCGCCGACGGCCGGTTCTGTGGTCCTGGCGGCCATCTTGCTGAAGATGGGCGGCTATGGGTTCTTGCGCTTTTCCCTGCCCATGTTCCCAGCAGCATCCGACTACTTCGCGCCCTTGGTCTTTGGCATGTCCGTCATTGCCATCGTCTACACCTCCCTGGTGGCGCTGATGCAGGAGGACATGAAGAAGCTGATTGCGTATTCGTCGGTCGCCCATATGGGCTTTGTGACGATGGGGATCTTCACCGGCACGGTCCAAGGCATCGAAGGCGGGATCTTCCAGATGGTGTCGCACGGCTTCATCTCAGGCGCGCTCTTCTTGTGTGTCGGGGTGGTCTATGATCGCATGCATACCCGCGAGATCGCGGCTTATGGCGGGCTCGTAAATCGAATGCCGATCTATGCCTTCACCTTTATGGTCTTCACCATGGCCAATGTGGGCCTGCCGGGCACAAGCGGATTTGTGGGCGAGTTTCTGACGCTGGCTGGCGCATTTAAGGCCAACACTTGGGTGGCTGCTTTTGCCACCACTGGGGTCATTCTATCGGCCGGCTATGCGCTTTGGCTCTATCGGAAAGTGGTGTTCGGGGTGCTTGAGAAGGAGAACCTCAAAACCATCACCGACATGAACAAGCGGGAGATCGCAATTCTTGCGCCCTTGGTCGTGCTCACGATCTTCTTCGGCATTTACCCCGCCCCCATCATCGATGCCATGGATGCATCCGTGACCCAGCTTATCGATCAGTATCAGGCCTCGCTTGCCGCGCTTGAGGGCGCCGGCCAAGTGGCTGAAGCGCAGTGAGGGACCTTAAGCCATGACCGACTTGACCCCTGATCTGATGACCATTCTGCCGGAGCTTGTGCTGGCGGTCGGGGCCATGGCGCTCCTCATGCTGGGTGTGTTTCGCAAAGACGACAGTTTCGACCTCATCAGCACATTGTCTCTGCTCTTGCTCGCGGTGGCGGGTGGGCTTGTGGTTTTCTTCACCCAGACCGGCGAAACGGCCTTTGGTGGCCAGTTTACCAACGACACATTTGCACGCTTCATGAAGGCGCTGACCATCTTCGGGTCCGCGGTGACCATTATGATGTCCGTCACCTTCATGAAACGTCGGCAGATCCAGCGTTTTGAGTATCCGGTGTTGGTGGTGCTGGCGACGCTTGGCATGTGCATGATGATCTCTGCCAACGATTTGGTGGCACTTTACATGGGCCTGGAATTGCAATCGCTCGCGCTTTACGTGGTTGCGGCCTTCAATCGCGACAGCGTCAGATCTTCAGAGGCGGGCCTGAAGTACTTTGTTCTGGGCGCTCTGTCGTCAGGCATGCTGCTCTATGGTGCCTCGCTCATTTACGGCTTTACCGGCGCCACACAGTTTGACGCCATAGCCGGGGTGGTGGCCAACGGGTCCGCAGGACTGGGTCTGCTGTTCGGGATTGTGTTCGTGGTTGCGGGCCTCGCGTTCAAGGTATCGGCCGTACCGTTTCACATGTGGACGCCGGATGTGTATGAGGGCGCCCCCACGCCTGTGACTGCGTTTTTTGCCGCAGCTCCCAAAGTTGCGGCCATGGCCATCTTCACAAGGGTGCTGGTCGAAGCGTTCCCTGGTGTGACCAGCGACTGGCAACAGATCGTGGTCTTCATCGCCATTGCCTCAATGGTGCTCGGTGCTTTCGCTGCCATCGGGCAGAACAACATCAAGCGCCTGATGGCCTATTCCTCTATCGGGCATATGGGGTTTGCCCTGGTGGGTCTTGCCGCGGGCACGGCTGAGGGCGTGCGCGGGGTGATCATCTATATGGCGATCTACATGATCATGACCCTTGGCACATTTGCCTGCATCCTCGCCATGCGCAGCAAGGATGAAGGTCAGGTGGAGGATATCAACGATCTGGCCGGCTTGGCGCGCCGCGACAGATTGATGGCTTTGGTGTTGGCGTTGCTGCTGTTCTCGCTTGCCGGCATTCCGCCTCTTGCCGGGTTCTTCGGCAAGTTCTTTGTCTTTGTGGCCGCCATCAAGGAAGGACTTGTTGCGCTGGCGGTGATCGGCGTTTTGGCAAGTGTGGTAGGCGCTTACTATTATCTCCGGATCATCAAGATCATGTATCTGGACGAGCCGGTTCAGGAATTTGAGCAAACTCCGCGGGAGATTAGGCTGGTCATCACCATGTCTGGCGTGTTTGTCCTCGCGTTTGTCCTGTTCGCCCGTCCCATCATCAGCGCAGCAGAGGCTGCGGCTGCGTCACTCTTTTAGCCTGGCCTATGGATTTGAGGCGCCCCCGATTGCCGGACGGCTACGATGTGGCCGGCTTCGACCAAATCGATTCCACCAATTTGGAAGCGGGCCGCCGGGCCTCTGCTGGGGAGCACGGACCTTTGTGGATCTGGGCGGCGCATCAGACGGCCGGGCGCGGGCGCCTTGGCCGAAGTTGGGTCTCAGAGCCGGGAAACCTTTACGCCACGCTGCTTGTAACCTTGGACGACGGGGCACGCGCACCCGATCTGTCTTTCATCGCGGCACTTGCTGTCCATGCGGCAGCAGAATCATGCCTGCCGAAGCGGAGTACGGCCCAATTGCGCCTCAAATGGCCGAACGATCTCTTGCTGAACGGTGAAAAGAGTGCCGGTATCCTGATCGAAGGAGCAGGCGCCTCACGCGTGGCCATCGGGTGCGGGCTCAACCTTGGAGCAGTACCGCACGAAGATTTGCGGCGGCCGGCCACTGGATTGGCGTTGCATGGGGCTGAAGTCACGCCAAGAGAGGCATTTGAGCTGCTGGCTCAGAGCATGGACCGATGGCTTCAGATCTGGCGGCATCAAGGGTTTGAACCCGTGCGCCAGGCATGGCTGGAACGCGCCGCCGGCATGGGCGAAATGATCACAGCAAGCCTTGATGCTGAAACATCGATCAAGGGGCGTTTCAGCGGCCTGGATGAGACGGGCGCCCTTCTGTTGGAGACACCCGATGGTGAGGTGACACGCATTCTCGCTGCTGATATTGAGCTTGCCGCATGACCTCAACCTCCCCACGTCCTGGAAACGAAGATCTTGTGTTCCTGCCGCTCGGCGGGGCTGGCGAGATCGGCATGAACCTCTACCTCTATGGGTATGGAAAGGCTGCCAAGCGCCGCTGGTTGATTGTCGACATGGGCGTAAAATTTGGCGATGAGCGCGATCCCGGCATTGATATTGTAGTGCCCGATGTGAGCTTCCTTGAAAGTGAGCGCAGGAACATTGATGGTCTGGTGCTCACCCATGCCCACGAGGATCATTTTGGAGCTGTGCCCCGATTGTGGCCCGATTTGAAGTGTCCGGTCTATGCCACGCCGTTTACAGCAGAGCTGCTGCGCGGCAAACTGATCGAGCATGCACTCGATGAAGATTTTCCCCTAAACGAGGTGCCGCTGGGCGGGCGGTTTACAGCCGGTCCGTTTGATGTGGAACTGGTCAACGTGACCCACTCGATCCCCGAACCAAATGCGCTCGCCATCAGGACGCCGGCCGGCCTTGTGGTGCATTCGGGCGACTGGAAGATTGATGATGACCCCGTGCTGGGGCATGCGTTCGACAAATCAAGGTTTGAAGCCCTTGGCGAAGAGGGATGCCGGGCGCTGATCTGCGATTCCACCAATGCCCTCAGGGATGGTCACTCTCCCACCGAAACGGAAGTTTCAAACAGTCTGGCGCATATCATTGGCCAAGCAAAGGGCAGGGTGGCTGTGACCACTTTTGCCTCCAATGCCGGACGCGTTGAGGCGGTGGCCAAAGCGGCCTATCAGGCTGGCCGCCACCT
>JBCDDQ010000067.1:0-18267 GCA_039180225.1 Pseudomonadota bacterium | reverse complement strand
GGCCCGTCACGTCAACGAGCGCTACTTGCGGGCCGCGGTGATTTGTTTCGGCGTCACCTTGGCCGGGGTCTACATCGTAAAGGCTTTCGGTTTTTGGACCTAAAACAGCATGGGCGCGAGCGAGGCCACCAGCAAAAGAGCCATGGAAATGTTGAAGACACGCAGCTGAAGCGGATCGGTGAGGAACCGGCGCATCTGTTGGCCAAGGATCGTCCAGGATCCAACGGATGGCAAGTTCACCAGCCCGAACACAAGCGCCACCAGCCCAATGGCGGCAAGGCTTTGGGAGGGCGCATAGACGGTTACCGCCGTTAGGGCCATGGCCCAGGCCTTCGGATTGATCCACTGAAACAAAGCGGCCTGAAGAAAGGTCATGGGGCTGGCCGCACCGCCGGCCTCACCCGGTGCGGAAGAGTTCGCGATCTTCCAGGCCAGATAGAGCAGATAGACGACGCTGAAGACCTTCAAGACCGTGTAGCTTACCGGATAGGCATCGAACACACTCACCAGCCCGGCGCCGACCAGGATCACCATGATGACAAACCCCAGCCCCACACCCAGCATGTGCGGGATGGTGCGGCGGAAGCCGAAATTGGCGCCTGATGTCATTAACATCAGATTGTTGGGCCCCGGCGTGATGGAGGTCACGAAGGCAAAGGTGGCCAGTGCGGTGAGAAGCTCATAGGTCATGGGTGCAAGGGTTGCCTATATGGCTTCGAATTTGGTTGCAATCTCGGTTGGAGCAGCGCAAAATTTGCAATCTATGGTCAAATTAGATGCTATAAACGAAAGAATATTGCGTGAACTCACTGCTGATGGCCGCACCAGTAATCTGGAGCTGGCCGAACGGGTGGGTCTGTCGCCGTCTGCGTGTCTGCGCCGTGTACAGGAGCTGGAGCGGTCCGGGGTGATCAAGGGCTACCGTGCCGTGTTGGACCGCGCCGCCATGGGCGTCGGGTTTGTGGCCTATATTGCGGTGGGCCTGTCTGATCACAGCAAGGCGTCTCAGGAGGCGTTTGAGCGCTCGATCTCGCGGGCGCCGGAGGTGGTGGAATGTCATAACATCACCGGAACCATGGAATATCTGCTGCGGGTGGAGGTCTTGGACCTTGCCAGCTACAAAGTTTTTCACACCGAAGTGCTCGGCACACTGCCTCAGGTGAACTCCATAACGTCCTATGTGGTGATGGGTTCTCCGAAAGACGAACGGGCCTGAGCGCTATAATTCATTGACTCTTGATCAATTCCCTATAGATAGAGCGCTCAAACGAGGATGAAGTTCACTGTGATGGCACGGCTTGACACAGCATTGATGATCGGGACCACGGCAACCGCCGCGGCCAAACCGTCCTCTACGTGCAAACGCACGACCAAAACCACCACGAAATCTTAATTCGTCCTCCCCGATCATTTCTCTCCCTTCGGGGAGAGGCGAGATCAGCAACCTGCCGGGCCAAAGGCCTTGAAGGGAGAGAGGCAAAGGAGAAGAGCGATGGGTTACAAAGTCGCTGTTGTTGGCGCCACAGGAAATGTGGGCCGTGAAATGCTGACCATTCTGGCCGAACGGGAGTTTCCCGTCTCTGAAGTGGTCGCCCTGGCCTCGCGCCGCTCGCAAGGCACCGAGGTGAGCTTTGGCGATGAGACGCTGACGTGTAAGACCTTGGAATCCTACGATTTCTCCGACACCGATTTCTGCCTGATGTCGGCCGGCTCGGCCATCTCAAAGGAATGGTCGCCGCGCATCGGCGCTCAGGGCTGTGTGGTGATCGATAACTCCTCGTGCTGGCGTTATGACCAGGACGTGCCCTTGGTGGTGCCGGAAGTGAACGCTCATGTGCTTGAAGGCTACATGGCCAAGAACACCCGCAAGAACATCATCGCCAACCCGAACTGTTCAACCATTCAGATGGCTGTGGCGCTTAAGCCCCTGCATGATGCCTTCAACATCAAGCGGGTTGTGGTGTCCACCTACCAGTCCGTCTCCGGCGCCGGCAAAGACGCCATGGAAGAGCTGTGGGGCCAAACCAAGGGCATCTTCGTTACCGATGCGCCGGAGCCTGAAAAGTTCACAAAGCAGATCGCGTTTAACGTGATCCCCCATATCGATGTGTTCATGGAAGACGGCTCCACCAAGGAAGAATGGAAGATGGTGGCCGAAACCAAGAAGATCCTGGATCCCAAAATCAAGGTGACGGCCACATGTGTCCGCGTGCCCGTCTTTGTCGGACACTCCGAGGCGATCAATCTGGAGTTCGATAAAGCGGTTACGGCCGACGAGGCCCGTGATGTGCTGCGTGAGGCCGCCGGTTGCCTGGTGGTCGACAAGCGCGAGGACGGGGGCTATGTGACCCCGGTCGAGAGCGTTGGCGAGTTTGCCACCTTCATCAGCCGCATCCGCGAAGACATCACCATTGAAAACGGCCTCAACATTTGGGTGGTGTCAGACAACCTGCGCAAAGGCGCGGCGCTCAACACCGTTCAGATTGCAGAATCGCTGATCAACCGCGGTCTGATGACCCAGAAGGCGGCCTGACGCCGCCCTCTGAGGCTCTTTTCTATTCGGCAGGCTCGTACACCAGCTGTTTGCTGGGCACGCCCCTGAGGTAGTGCGTGCCTGCCGGAATGAACTCCACAATATTGTTGATGCGGTCGCGGAAGTCGCCGGAGACGAGAAGCGTACGCTCCAGCTTGCCGCACAACGTGGACAGGCGGCTCGCAACGTTGACGTCGCGGCCGATCACCGTGAAGTCCAGCCGCTCACCGGAGCCCACATTGCCGTAAGCCACCTGGCCGAAGTGAAGGGCCACTTTGATGGAGAACTTAGGCCCGGGCCCGCTGTTGCGTTCCCGGTTGACCGCATCCATCACGTCGCGGGCCGCTTCCAGGGCGCGCAGACAGGCCTGGGCCGCGCCCTTGCCGCTGGTGCGGAACACGGCCAACACACCGTCGCCCACAAATTTGAGCACCTGCCCGCCATGGGCCTCGATTGAGGGCACGAGGCAGTCATAGTACCGGTTGAGGAAGTCCGCCAATTCCTGGGCGCCCATGTTCATGGAGAGCTGCGTGAAGTTGCGCATGTCGATGAACATGACGGCGGAGCGGATCCTCACCACCTCGCCGCGGTGAATGTCACCGGCGAGAATGCGTTTCTGCGGCTCATCGCCCACATAGGTTTTCAGCACCGTTTTGACGCGGAAATTCAAGGCCATCACTTCGACGGCCAGTTTGAAGGTGGGCATCACGCGTTTCAAAAGCGCAACATGTTGAGGGGCAAAACCCCCGGAGCTGCGCGTGGCAAACGACATGCCGTTTTTCTGCGTGGACTCAAATGGCATGGGCGCGCAGATATAGTCGGTGAAACCGGTCTCTTTCAGTTCAGGGATGATGCCGAACCGGTCGCTGGGGGTTTTGCAGATGTCAATGTGCAGCCACTGGCCGGTCTGGTGCACCCAGGCAAACGGGCTGCGTAGATACACCTCCTCGCGCATGGCGCCATAGGGAAAGGTCTTCAGATCCGTTCCGTTGCCGGCTTCCCAAAACCAGCCCAAACCGGACTGCTCGGCGTGGCGGGTTTCGATTGCCAGGGACGCCCTGTCCAAAGGCACGCCGGCGTCCTGGATGCGCTCACAAAACGCGCTGAACATTTCCGTGGTGCCGGCCATGCTGCGCGCGTCGGTCACCAGCCAGGCGGCAATTTCATTGGCTTCGGATTTAAGGTGTTCGCATTGCTCCGGTGTGATGTGCACCGGACGTGGAGCTTCTATCGTTTCAAGTGAAAGCACGGGCCTTACCCCTTTTTCCATCCTGTCATGTGTTACGATATGGTAACGGATACGGTCGCTTTGACCCGTCGGACCAACACAATAGTGTGAAACCCGATTGAATTTCGGAGGATTTGCCCTAGGAGGCCATCCACCCGCCGTCGACCATCAAATTCTCGCCAGTGATATATGTGGCGTCGGGGCTGGCCAGAAACAAGGCCGCCGAGGCAACATCTTCCGGCTGGCCGAGGCGCGGCCATGGGGTGCGGCTGGTGGCGTAGGCCAGCTGATCGGGTGTGGGCACGTGGCCGCCCATGTCTGTCAGGATCTTACCCGGGGCGATGGCATTGCAGACGATGCCATCAACGGCATAATCGGCGGCGATCTGACGGGTCATGTAGACCACGCCCGCTTTGCTCACCCCATAGGCCAAATGGTCCGGGGAGGAGATCATGCCGTGCTGGGACGAGATGTTGATGAGGCGCCCGCGCACCTCACCGCGCGGCTCTTGGCTGAGCATCTGCTGGGCGGCGGCCTTGCAGCCCAGGAACACCCCCTTCAGATTCACCGCCAGGGTGTCGTCCCACTCGTCTTCGCTGGTTTCGGTCAGCCGGCCCCCTTTTCCGATGGCGGCATTGTTGACCATGATGTCCAGGCGGCCGTGCTGTGTGGCCACGTCTTTTACGCAGGCGCTTAAATCTTCCCAGCTGGCCACATCCGTTTGGCGGAAGTCAGCCGCCCCACCCGCTCGGCCGATCAGCTCCAGGGTCGTGGCGTCACCGGTGCGGGGGGTCTCGGTGGTGTCGGCCAAGAGCACATAGGCGCCCTCGCTGGCAAAGCGCAGGGCAATCGCCCGTCCGATGCCGTTTGAGGCACCGGTGACAATGGCTGTGTGGTCCTGAAGCCGCGCCATCTGGCTTCACCCGGTGAGGGCCGCATGCACAAGCGCCTTGAGTTCGGGCCGGTTGGCATAGGCGCTTGAGGGGATGAGCTGGGTGAAGAAGATGACCGTGAGCTGCTCCACCGGATCGGTCCAGAAGATGGTGCTGGCCATGCCGCCCCAGCTGTAATCCCCCACCGAGCCGGGCGCGCGCATGCGCCCCGGATCCAGAACCACGGACCCACCAATGCCAAAGCCGACGCCGTCCATGGGCATCTCTGCGAAGGATTTCGGACCAAGCGAGGCAATATCGCCTTTCAGATGGTTGCGCCGCATGAACGCAACCGTGCGCGGAGAGAGCAGGCATTCGCCCTCTAGCGCGCCGCCGAGGCGGATCATCTCAGCGAAGCGGAAATAGTCCGCCAATGTGGAGACCAGGCCGCCGCCGCCGGAGAAGGTGTCGACCTTGTCCTCCAGATATTGGCTCTTGGCGGGCTCATCCACCAGGTGCAGCGGGTCCTCATCGGTCAGGAAGTAGCAGCTGGCAAACCGGTCCAGCTTGCCGGCCGGGATGGAGAAGGCGGTGTCGACCATGCCGAGGCGCTCAAAGATCTCCTCATGGAAGAACTGCTCCAGAGTCTTGCCGGAGACCACTTCCACCAGGCGTCCGAGAACATCGATGCTCACGGAGTATTCCCAGCGCTCCCCGGGCGTGAAGGCGAGGGGCAGCTGAGCAACCTTCTGGCTGGCGGCTTCAAGGCCGCCGGAATTGTTGTTGAAGTCGGCCTTCTGCTCCAGATAGGCGTCCGGCAGAGGGCCTTCATTGAAGCTATACGTGAGCCCTGATGTGTGCACCAGAAGCTGGTGAATGGTGGGCGACGGGCAGCTTTTGGTTTGGTCGAGGGATGTGGCTCCGTCGATCAAAGCCTGGCACTCGGTAAACTCCGGCAGAAACCGGCTGATTGGTGCATCCAGATGGAAATGACCGCGCTCCGCCAACATCATGACCGCCACCGAAGTGATGGGTTTGGTCATGGAATAGATGCGCACGATGGTGTCGAGCTCGTAGGGCAGATCGTTCTCCATGGAGCGCTGGCCGACGGTTGCGAGATGGGCAATCTCTCCGTGGCGGGCCACCAGAACGGAAGAGCCAGGAAACTTGCCCTCGTCCACATAGCGTTGCATCCAGGTGTCGATATGTTTGAGGCGGTTGGGATCAAACCCCAAGGCGGCGGGATCGCTGACGGCCTGCATGCTTCTTGCTCTCCAACTGCTGCGGCTATCCGCGGGTGACGAAACTGTCGAGCACCCGTTTGCGCCCGGCTTTCTCAAAGTCGATGGTCAGCTTGTTGCCTTCCACATGGGTCACCACGCCGGGGCCGAACTTGTCGTGATTGACGATCTCACCTTCCACAAAGCGCTCTGCGCTGGGCTCAGCGGTGGTCACCAGCTCGCCTTCAATGAGCGAGGGGCTGGAGCGCATGGCCTGGCCTGAGGAATGGCGTTCCTTGGCGCGTTGCCAGCCGGGGGTGGTGTAGGTGTTGTTGAAGGGCTCAAAGTTCTCAAAACGGCTTTCGCCAAAGCTGGAGCGCCCGCCACCACCGCTGGACGAGCCGCCCCATCCGAAGCCGCCGCCATAGCTGGAGGGGCTTTCGGCCACCTCCACATTGGCTTCCGGCAGCTCGTCCAGAAAGCGGGACGGCAGGGCATTTTGCCAAAGATTGTGTACGCGCCGGTTCTGGGCAAACGAGAGCACGGCTTTGCGTTTGGCGCGGGTGATGCCCACATAGGCGAGGCGGCGTTCTTCCTCCAGTCCGGCCCGTCCGTTCTCATCCAGCGATCTTTGATGCGGAAACAGGCCCTCTTCCCAGCCGGGCAGAAACACGGTGTCGAACTCCAGACCCTTGGCCGAATGGAGGGTCATCAGGTTGACCTTCTGGTCGGTCTCGGCCCGCTCCACATCCATCACCAGGGCGATGTGTTCCAAAAACCCGGCGAGGTTCTCAAACTCCTCCATGGAGCGTACCAGTTCCTTCAGGTTTTCCAGTCGGCCGGGGGCCTGCGGGCTCTTGTCGTTCTGCCACATCTCCGTATAGCCGCTCTCATCGAGGATCATTTCGGCCAGTTCCGTGTGAGGCATGCCATCGATCAGGGAGCGCCAGCGGGAGAACTCCTCGACCACCTTGCGCAGGGCCCCACGCGGCTTGGCGCTCAGCTCATCGGTCTCCACGATCATTTGTGAGGCGCGGTAGAGGGAGCAGGTGTTAGCAGAGGCAATGGCCCGGGCCTTGCGCACAGTGACGTCGCCTAGGCCGCGTTTGGGCACGTTGATGATGCGCTCAAAGGCCAGATCAT
Source organism: Pseudomonadota bacterium (assembly GCA_039180225.1). Lineage (GTDB taxonomy): Bacteria > Pseudomonadota > Alphaproteobacteria > Rhizobiales > CAJQND01 > JAAEUE01. The sequence continues at coordinate 11,271 of JBCDDQ010000067.1, read as the reverse complement.
TATCCGGCTGCGCGGTGACCTTCAGATAGGCCAGGGCATCGCGGATTTCCGCGCGCTCATAAAAGCGCGGGCCGCCGATCACCCGGTAGGGCAGGCCAAGCGTGATGAAGCGGTCTTCCAGCGAGCGCATCTGGAACGAGGCGCGCACCAGGATGGCAATCTCATCCAAATTCTCCTGGCGCCGCTGGGCCTGTTCCAGATCCTCGCCAATGGCACGGGCCTCTTCGTCATCGTCCCAGTGGCCGCGCACCACCAGTGGGTCGCCATCTTCGCGGTCAGTGTGGAGCGTTTTGCCGAGGCGCCCTTGATTGTTGGCGATCAGGCCCGAGGCGGCGGCGAGAATGTGGGGCGTGGAACGGTAATTGCGCTCCAGGCGGATGACTTTGGCCCCTTCGAATTCTTTCTCAAAGCGCAGGATATTGTCCACCTCCGCGCCGCGCCAGCCATAGATGGACTGGTCATCATCACCCACGCAGCAGATGTTCCTATGGCCGCCGGCCAGAAGACGCAGCCAGAGATATTGGGCCACGTTGGTGTCCTGGTACTCGTCTACAAGCATGTATTTGAACTTCTTGCGGTAAATCTCCAGAACGTCCGGGTTCTCCAGGAAGAGGCGCAGGCACTCCAACAGCAGATCGCCAAAGTCGGCAGCATTCAGGACCTTCAGACGTTCCTGATACTCTCCATAGAAGAGGGCGCCCTTGCCGTCCGCATAGGCATGAGCCTCGCCTGCCGGCACCTTGTCCGGCGTCAGGCCCCGGTTCTTCCAGCCATCAATGTGGGACGCCAGTTGGCGTGCCGGCCAGCGCTTTTCGTCGATCTCGTGCGCCTGGATGATCTGTTTCAGGAGCCGGATCTGATCGTCCGTATCCAGGATCGAGAAATCGGACTTCAACCCAACCAGCTCGGCATGGCGCCGCAGGATCTTCACGCCGATGGAATGGAAGGTGCCGAGCCACTGCATGCCCTCCACGATGCCGCCGATCAGGGTGCCGATGCGGTCTTTCATTTCCCGCGCGGCTTTGTTTGTGAAGGTGACGGCCAGGATCTGGCCGGGCCAGGCGCGGCCCGTGTTGAGCAAATGAGCCAGCCTTGTGGTCAGCACGCGGGTCTTGCCTGTGCCGGCGCCAGCCAGCACCAGAACCGGCCCGTCCAGGCTTTCCACGGCCTCGCGCTGTTCTTCATTCAGAGACGCAAGATAGGGCGCCTCGGTGGTGAGACCGGCACGGGCGGCAATGCCGCCTTCCTTGGGCACATAGCCCAAATCATCGTCACTGAACTCTTCCAGAGGGTCGCTGGTCATTTGCTAACTTGAGGTTCGCGATTCGTCACTTAACCGTTTTATATAGCACTGAATGCCGTGGGTACGACGCCCCATAGGAACAATTATGAGCGATAACAAACAAGAACGTCTCCTAAAAATGGGACTGCGCACCGTAACCGGCGAGGCGCGGGAGGGTTTTTTCATTCCCTACCGCTATGCCGAAGCGGTGCCCCGGCGGGTTGAGGCCTATGAAGCGCTGATGCCTATTTTTGCCGGTGCAGAAGATACGTTCATGCAAATCCTCAACTCCATGGATGAACTGGGCCCGGATCTGAAGGCCATTGACGGCACCGGCGAAGAGCATGCGCGCTGGGACCAGTACTGGTATCCGCGCATGGACGCTGCCGCCGCCTATGCCCTGGTGCGTACACGCAAGCCGTCCCGCATCGTGGAGGTTGGATCGGGCCATTCCACCCGGTTTATGTATCGCGCCGTGGCGGACGGCGGTTTTGCGTGCGCCATTACGGCGATTGATCCGGCGCCGCGGGCCAATATCGCCGCATTGCGCATCGATGTGCAGCGCACGACCTTGCAGGATGCCGATCTTTCCGTGATCTCAAGGCTTGGCCCTGGGGACTTTCTCTGTGTGGATTCCAGCCACATTCTGATGCCTGGGAGCGATGTGGACATCGTCCTGAACCGCATTCTGCCCGCCCTGGAACGGGGCGTTGTGGTGGCGTTTCATGATATCTTCTTGCCGTTTCCCTATCCGTCTGATTGGGACTGGCGCAACTATAATGAACAAAACGGGGTTGGCGTGCTGCTTCAGGGCGGCTATGAGCTTGTGTTCGCCAGCCACTATGCGGTGAGAGAGATGAGCGCGGTCTGGTCGGGCGGTGTGCTGGGGACTTTGCCCCTTTTGGCAGGCGCCCATGAATGTGGAGTTTGGGTGCGCAAAATCTGAGGCAACGGATTGGAACAATGAAAGAAAAAGACAAAAACCAATTGGAAGGCTTCCGCCGCAGTATCGATAATCTCGACGCCGCACTGATTTATCTGGTGGCCGAGCGCTTTCGGCTGACCCAGCAGGTGGGGGAGTACAAGCGTGCCAACAGCTTGCCGCCGGCAGATGAGAAGCGCGAAGCTGAGCTGATTGCCAGACTGCGCCAGCTGGCCAGTGACAGCCAGCTGGATCCGGATTTTGCCGAGCGTCTCATTCGGTTCATCATTGATGAAGTTGTGCGCAATCATGAGCGCATCCGGGCCTCCTAAGGGCCACCACAGCCGCTAAAATTGTACCGGTCCTGTTCGCCTCCGGTTAACGCCAGCAGCAAATTCAGCTTAAAAAGCTGATTTTCGGGCCTACACTAGCGCCTGGCAAGCTCTTTGCAGGGCTGGCCGAAGAGGTCCACCGGGTAGATCTGGACCTCAAGAGGAGGCGGAAATGAAACGATTGGCACTCGTGCTCGGCATGTTTGCAGCGGCGCTCATGGCGAGCCCGGCGCAGGCGCAGTCGGCCAAACCCCTTCCTGCGGGGGAATATGTGACCAAAGCGGGCCTGGCCCAGCTCTTTCCGGGCACGTTCATGGCCCGGTTCAAGAAATACAAGGTGCGCTTCACCGCATCGCCGAACGGCAAGATAACCGGCAAGTACCGGCTGTTTTCCGACAAGGGCAAATGGTGGCTGCGCGACCGGAAGCTGTGTATCCGGCTGAGCAATTGGTTCAAGGGCAAGACCAAGTGCAGCTACGTCATCAAGTATGGCCCGGTCTACGTGGCCAAGGATGTGGTGTTCAAGAAGCTCTAGAGGCCCGGCTGATCAACAACTCAACCTTGTGACCGGAAAGTGCTCGACACTCATGGTGCGCGCACTTAAGACAAGGCCCGGAAACGTTCCATAACCCCTCCGGGCCTTGATGCACACATACCGTCCAGACATTGATGGATTGCGCGCCGTAGCCATCCTGCCGGTGCTGTTTTTCCATGCCGGTATCGGCGCGTTTGCCGGCGGGTATGTGGGCGTTGACGTGTTTTTTGTGATCTCTGGGTTTTTGATCACGCGCATCATCCATTCGGAGATCGAGGCTGGCTCCTTCTCCATCCTCAAATTCTACGAGCGCCGGGCCCGGCGCATTCTGCCGGCTCTGTTTGCGGTGTGCCTGTTTTCTGTGGCGGCGGCCTGGTGGTTGTTTGTGCCCCTGGACTTTAAGGATTTCGGTCGCTCGCTCACCGCCGCGATGTTGTTTGTCTCCAACTTCCTTTTCATGGACGAGAGCGGTTACTTCGCTCAGCCGTCTGAAATCAAGCCGCTGCTGCACACCTGGTCCCTGGCGGTGGAGGAACAATATTACATCGTGTTTCCGCTGTTCTTGATGTTTGTGGCGCGGTTTCTGCGGAACTCTCTGGGTGTTCTGGTCATACTCGCCACTGTGGCGTCGTTTGCCTTTTGTGTTTGGGCCACCGGCTATCGCCCGGTCTATGCCTTTTTTCTATCGCCCAGCCGGGCCTGGGAGCTCCTGATCGGCTCGATCCTGGCATTGGGTATCATCCCGTTGGTGAGCAATAGGCACGTGCTGAACGGATTGTCCGTTCTGGGTCTGGGGCTCATCCTGGTGGCCATTTTCACGTACACAGCCGACACGGACTTTCCCGGCTGGCAGGCGGCCGTGCCGTGCATCGGGGCCGCTCTGTTGATCTATGCGAACGGTCAGGGCGAGACCATTGGCGGGCGCATCTTGAGCTTCAAACCTCTGGTCTGGGTCGGGCTGATTTCTTATTCGCTCTACCTTTGGCACTGGCCGCTAATCGTGTTTGCCAAGTACCATGCCGGTGGCGAGCTTCCGGCGATCGCGCTGTGGGCCCTGATCGTGCTGTCGTTCGCGGCGGCTTGGGCTTCTTGGAGGTGGATTGAACAACCGTTCCGGCGCAAGACCGGCACCTTTGCCAATGTGCGCAGGTTCGCCCCCGCCTGCTTTGCCGCTGGGGTGTTGCTCACCGGGGCGGGTGTCTCCGGCCATGTGACAAACGGCTTTCCGGAGCGCTGGTCGCCAGAGGTGCGCCGCTTTGCCAGTGCGCGCGAAGATATCAACCCGCGCTCGGATGGGTGCCATCACCGCAAGCCAGCTGAGCTGGCCACCACGCCGCCGTGCCGGTTCGGGCCAGACGATGGCGCACCTGAATTCATGGTGTGGGGCGACAGCCATGCCGATGCCATCATGCCCGCCTTCACGGCGCTGGCTGCCCGCTATGGGGTGCCTGGATGGTTTGCCAGTTATGGCGGGTGCCCGCCTTTGCTGACGGCCTACAGGATTGACCGGACCAGGCGCCATGAATGCCGTGCGTTCAACGACACGGTGGCCAAGCTGGTTGCCGATAACAACATCAAGACGGTGTTTCTGATATCGCGCTGGACGGTTTATTCCGATGGCCACAACGAAGACGGGGTCCAGTCGTCGAAGCGGACTTTCATCGGCAGTGCCAGCCACCAGGAACGCAACCGGGAGAGCAGTCAAAGAGCCTTTGCGGAAGGTCTTGAGAAAACCCTTGAGGCGCTTCGCACGGCCGGTGCCCGGGTGATCTTGGTGGAACAGGTGCCAGAGCATGCCGCGCTGGTGCCGACCTTGTTGGCGCGTGGCGTGGCAGCCGGGATTGACCCTGTTGATATTGCACTGCCCCTGGAGGAGCACCTGGCCCGGCAGAGCTACGTGGTGTCTCAGTTCGACAGACTGGCAAAGGAGCCGGAGGTGGTCCGCCTAGACCCTGCCGCGCGGCTTTGTTCAAAGGCCGGCTGCAAGGTGGTGGACGGCAGCATCACGCTTTACAACGACTATCAGCACCTCACGGCAAGCGGAGCAGAATGGATTGCAGGTCTCTTTGAGCCTGTGTTTGAGGAGATGGTGAAGGACCGGCAAGGGTCCGGCTAAAGGTGGGCGCTGACCCAGGCCTCCGGGTCGTCCAGGCGGAAGCGCCCTTCCATATAACCATCGATGATCTCGCGCATGCGGTCCGGGCCCATGGAATCATAATGGCCGCCATGGACCACATCCGCCGGCAACTCTCTCAATCGCTTTAGGCTTTCGCGATAGACCGCGCGGTCTGAATGGTAGACCGTATCAAACAGATCGTTGTTGTAGACCACATCGCCGGAGAAGAGGGTTTTGGTCTTCGTTTCATAAAGCGCGATAGAGCCAGGCGAATGGCCGGGCAGATGGAAGATGGCAAACTGACGATCTCCCAAATCCAGCACATCACCCTCATCCAGATAGCCTGTCAGCGGTGCCGCCTTGACGGTGTAGTCGCTGGCTTTAAAGCCGTTATAGGGCGCGGCCAAAAAGGTCTCGGCGCGCACGAAGGCATCCCAGCCGCCCGTGTTGTATTCATCCGGAGCGGCATGAATATGGGCCTCACTCTTGTGGCCGAGGCGACAGTCAAACTCATGAGCACAGCCAATGTGATCGAAATGGGCGTGGCTCGAGACGGCGATCACGGGCTTTTCAGTGAGCTGCGCCACTTCGGCCTTTAACGGGCGTACGCCCATGCCGCTGTCGATCAAAAGGTCTTTGTCGCGCCCGCGCACATGCCAGATGTTGCATCTGAGCCAGGAGGCCACATGGGTCTCGCGGATCAGGCTGATGCCGTCGGAGATGGTGTGGACCTCGTACCATTTGTCCGCCACCGTCCGGTATTGACCCTGGAGTGTCACCAGAAGGCTCCTGCGCTGATTTGAATGTCTTCCATTGTGATGCCCGCCGCCTCGTTGCGGCACAGGAAGGCGGCCATGGCGGCAAGCTCGCCCACCTGCACCACGCGCTGTTGCGGATTGCGCCGGCGGGTTTCCTCCCACATGTCATCTGCGCTGCGCCCGGATGGGTCTTCTTTCGCCAGCAGCTCCATGCTCTGGCGCATCATCTTGGTTTCCACCCAGGTGGGGCTCAAGGCCACGCAGGTGACCCCGTGGGGGGCGCCCTCAAGCGCGGTCACCCGTGTCAGTCCGACCAGGCCTGACTTGGAGGCGCAATAGGCGGCATATTCCACATGACCGGTGCGGGCCGCTGTTGAGGCGATGTTGATGATCCGGCCCCAGCCGCGCTCCATCATGCCGGGCAGCACGGCGCGGGTCATGCGAAAAGCGCCGTTGAGATTGGTGTTGATGACCGTGAGCCAATCTTCTTCGGAATGCTCTGTGATAAGGCTCTGTATGCTGGTGCCGGCAGAGTTTACCAGGATGTCCACAGGTCCGAGCGCGGCCTCCGCCTCACCGATGAAAGCGTCCACGGCTGCGCCTTTGCCCACGTCAAGATGACCGGCATAAACCTGGCCGGATCCGCTTTTGAGCGCAGAGCGGATTTCGGAGGCTTCTTCCGCGCCGAGATAGTAGGCTTTATCGGTTGCGCCTTCCGGACGGTTGCCGATGCGTGAGCCTATGGCGACGTTGGCGCCGTGGCTCAGCAGCTCTTCGGCAATGGCGAGGCCGATGCCCGTGAAGCCGCCCGTGACAAGAGCGGTGCGGCCGTCCAGATAACGCTCCACCGCGAACGGGCCCTAGTGCGCTTGGTAAAGGGTGACGACGCAGGCGCCGCCCAAGCCCAGATTGTGCTGCAAGGCCGTTCGGGCCCCGTCCACCTGGCGTGCGCCAATGGTCCCGCGCAGCTGGTTCACCAGCTCGTAGCACTGGGCAAGGCCGGTGGCGCCCAATGGGTGGCCCTTGGACAACAGGCCGCCGGACGGGTTGGTGACCACCTTGCCGCCATAGGTGTTGTCGGCATCGGAGATGAAGCCTTCCGCATTGCCTTCCGGAGTGAGGCCCAGAGCTTCATAGGTGATGAGTTCATTGGTGGTGAAGCAGTCATGCAGCTCCACCACGTCCACATCGTCAGGCCCGATGCCGGCCTGATGGTAAACCTGGGCGGCGGCCTGTTTGGCCATGTCGTAGCCCACCACTTTCATCATGTCCGCTTCCTCGAAGGTGGAGGGATAGTCCGTGGTCATGGCCTGGCCGGCGATGCGCACGCCCGCGCTGATGCCGTTTTCCCTGGCGAATTTTTCAGAACAGACGATCGCTGCGCCGGCGCCGCATGTGGGCGGGCAGCATTGCAGCCGGGTGAGCACACCGAAGATGGGGGGCGAGGCCAAGACATCATCGACGCTCAGCTCACTGCGGAAAATTGCCTTGTCATTGTGGACCGCATGACGGCTCGCCTTGGCGCGGATCTTGGCGAAGGTTTTCTGCTCAGTGCCATACTTGCGCTGGTGCTGAACGCCGGCCCCGCCAAAGACTTTCAGAGCCACGGGCACATCGTTCTCGCCCATCATCTCATCCACCAGACCGATGAACTTTTCCAGCGGGTTGGGCCGGTCGGAGAACACCTCGCCCAACGCTCCTGGGACCATCTGTTCAAAGCCGAAAGCCAGCGCACAGTCCACCACGCCCGCCTCGACCGCCTGGCGGGCAAGGAACAGAGCGGTGGAGCCCGTGGAACAATTGTTGTTCACATTGACAATGGGGATCCCGGTCATGCCCACATCGTAGAGCACGCGCTGGCCGGCCGTGCTGTCGCCGTAAACATAGCCGGCATAGGCTTGCTGGACCGCGTCGTAGCTGATCCCGGCATCGTCCAGAGCCATGCGAACGGCGCCGACACCCATTTCCGGATAGGCGGCGCTCTCAGTGGGTTTAACAAACGGCGTCATGCCGACGCCCGCAACAACAACCTTGCTGCTCATGGGCAAAGCTCTCCTGATTTCAGGCATGCATCATGGCGCGTTGCAGGCGAATTTGCAATTGACCGCCATGCACGCGTTTTGGGGACTTTTGGAAAACAAACTTCTGTGTCTGCCGGCAAGGCGCGGCAGGCTTGGCCGTGCGGTAATGGGTTTACCTAACTGACGTGGCCCCCGCTGAGGTGCGGGAACGGCTCAAGGAGATTTCTTTAGCGTCTAAGCGGCTTCTCTGGCCTGCAATCTGACAATCTCATCCTTGATGCGGAGTTTCCGGCGTTTAAGCTCGGTGATCAACAAACTGTCCGCTGAGGGACTCATCATTTCGGCTTCGATCTCAGCCTCCATGGCTTTGTGCTTTTCGCTTAGTTCATGCAGATGAGCCTCTAGGTTCATGAGCAGTTCCTTCCATGATTGGTTGAAACAACGGGAGCGATTCTTACACAAATATGACATTTTGTCGAATTTTCCAGAGGATGGCTGGGGACGACGGTTAACGAAGATTAACAAAATCGGCCCGCACCCTTGCATTTTTGCCTCCTTCAGCCTCACAATACTCGCTTCAAGGAATTGGCAGGAGGACAGCATGTCAGAGGATAGCGAAGTCGATGTTGAGGCAAAGCTTGAAGATCTGAAAGCGCAGCACCAGGCCTTGCACGATGAGATTGAGAAGCTGGAAGAGCATGGCGGAGACCCCCTCAACCTCACGCGGATGAAGAAGGAAAAGCTTCAGCTGAAAGACCAAATTACGGTGCTGGAAGACAGCATCTTGCCCGATATTATCGCTTAGGGCTTCATGGCGTTTCCGGGCTGACACGCCCGCCAGACTGTTTCATCTCATACATGCGGCGGTCAGCCGTCCGGATGATGGCTGACACGGGGCCATTGCCCGCGCCGCCTGCAACCCCGTATGACACTGAAAGGCAGATCTTTCGCGCCTGGCTCTTGATCTCTGTCTTTGCCACCAACTGCGCCAACTCTGCTGCCTTGCGCCGGGCAGCGGCAGCATCGGCCTGTACCATGACCACACCGAATTCATCTCCGCCCAAACGGCCGGTGAGATCAGACTGACGGCAGTTCTCCCGCAGCACTTTGGCCACACTTCTCAACGCCTTGTCGCCGGCATCGTGACCGAATTCATCGTTGATCTGCTTCATGTTGTTGAGGTCGAGATAGATCAGCGAAACAGGGAACTCGTACCGTTTGGCGGCGGACCAGGCCCGGGTGAACTCGCGCTCAAATGCCCTGCGGTTCAGGAGCGGCAGGAACATGTCCTGATCCACCATGGTTTTTAAGGTGGCGATTTCGCTTTCCCGCGCCTTCAACTCGTCCTGCAGTCTGGCAATCTCGGCTTCCAGGGCGCGGATCTCGTCTTGTTGATCTGGCTGGCTCACGGCAATTCGTGTCTTGCGCGGGGGGCGCTCATCCCTATAATCCGCGCTTTTCCCGGCACGGGGAGCGTGGCCGGCGATCTTGGGCGGAACAATGGCTGATACTAACACATCGAAGGCACCTGTGGTTGCCATCATTATGGGTTCCAACTCTGACTGGCCCACCATGAGCCATGCCGCAGAAGTGCTGGATGCGCTGGACGTGCCATATGAAGCGCGGATCATCTCTGCCCACCGCACGCCGGATAGGATGTACGACTTTGCCAAGGGGGCCAAGGAGGCCGGCTTTAAAGTGATCATTGCCGGTGCCGGCGGGGCCGCCCACCTGCCGGGCATGACGGCTTCCCTGACTTCTCTGCCGGTGTTTGGTGTTCCGGTGGAATCAAAGGCGTTAAGCGGTCAGGACAGCCTGCTGTCCATTGTGCAGATGCCGGGCGGCATTCCTGTGGGCACCTTGGCCATCGGCAAAGCGGGCGCGAAGAACGCCGGGCTCTTGGCCGCCGCCGTGTTGGCCGTGAGTGATGATGGGTTGGCGGAGCGGCTTGATGCCATGAGGGCAGAGCAGGCGGCCTCGATCGCTGAGTTTCCCTCGTCGGAAAGCTGATAAGAGCCATGAACGAACCCCTCTCACCAGGCGGAACGATCGGCATACTGGGCGGCGGTCAGTTAGGGCGCATGTTGGCGCTCAGCGCTGCGCCCTTGGGCCTGAAGTGCCACATCTATTGCCCGGATGAGGGAAGTCCTGCGTTTGATGTGAGCAGCCGGCACACGTGTGCGGCCTATGAGGATCTGGAGGCGTTGGCGGCCTTTGCGGCCTCCGTGGATGTGGTGACTTATGAGTTTGAGAACGTGCCGGACGCCACTGCCGCGCAACTCTCCTCGCAAGTGCCGGTCTATCCGGACCCCTCGATCCTTGCCATCACACAAGACCGGGCGAGTGAGAAACGCTTCTTGGAGAATCTCGGCGTGGTTGTTGCCGACTGGGCCGAGGTAGACAGTCTGGAAGATCTTGAAGCGGCGGTAGAGAAGATTGGCCGCCCGTCGATCCTCAAAACCCGCCGGTTCGGCTATGACGGCAAGGGCCAGACCACCATTGATGCAGACAGCGATCTGGTGGAGGCCTATGAGGCGATCGGTGAGGCGCCGGCTGTTCTGGAAGCCATGGTTCCGCTGACATGTGAAGTTTCTCTCATTGGCGCGCGCACGCCGTTTGGGGCGTTCAAGGCCTATGATGTGGCAGAGAACCTGCACGAGAACCACATCCTCAAAACCTCAACGGTGCCGGCCTCCATTCCTCCGGACCTTCAAGTGCAAGCCTATGAAATGGGACAGAAAATTGCGGATGCCTTTGACTATGTAGGTGTCCTTGGCGTGGAGCTGTTCGTGACCGGTGAGGGTGATGAGGCCCAGATTCTGGTGAACGAGATTGCGCCCAGGGTCCACAATTCGGGTCATTGGACCCAGGATGCCTGTGCGGTTTCCCAGTTTGAGCAGCATATCCGGGCGATTGCCGGCTGGCCCTTGGGCGACACCGCTCGCCATAGTGATGTGGTGATGACGAACCTCTTGGGCGATGAGGTGGACAGTTGGGCCGATCTGGCCACCCACGCGGCCACAGGCGTCCACCTTTATGGAAAAGCCGAGGCGCGGCCGGGGCGGAAAATGGGGCATATCAATGCCCTGTCGCGCATGTGATAATTTCTGCCAAAATGCCCAGAATCACTGGACTTTACCAGCCGTATCTGTTACGCCCACGTCCAAGTCTGCGCCTAGTGCTGGCGCGGGGCGGGTTTTTGTACCCGCTTTTTAGACATCATCGATAGATTGAACACTACGGAACAGGATCAACTCTGTGCAAGTTATCGTACGCGACAACAATGTAGATCAGGCGCTTAAGGC
>JBCDDQ010000066.1:0-18510 GCA_039180225.1 Pseudomonadota bacterium | reverse complement strand
CACAACCACATCACACGGCTCTAAGGCAGCGATGCCGGCAAGGCATGCAGCGCCGTAGGCGCCTTCGGGCTCATAGGTTACGGTGGCGCCGAGCTCACGGGCGATATCGGCCGTGTCGTCTTCAGAGCCATTGTCGGCCACAACAATCTGATCGACCCATTCAGGAATGGCCTTAATCACATTGGCAATGGCCTTCGCCTCATTCAGGGCGGGTATCACCACGCCGATCTTATGATTGTGACGCATAGTTTTCCTCTTTTAGGGGTGTTGTTGCGGCGCGGGCGCGGACCCAGTCGAACAGCAAAAGTGCCCAGACCGGTAACCAGATCAGCCAGACAATCCCGTGACGATAGGCGTCTTCCAAATCGCGTGCTGCGAAATGGAAATAGAGATAATGCAATGGAAGCAGCGCCCCGGCCAACAGCAGTCCGCGCACAGGAAAAACGCACAGAAAGGGTGCAATCCACACGAAGTACCAGGGAAACTGGGAGGGTGAGAGAAGGTAAAGCGCGGCAGCCAGCGCGAACATCTGCCAAACCGTCTCCCGACCGTTACAGGCGCGTCGGTGCAAGATGACAAGGAAGGCTCCCGCCAAAAGGGCCGCCAGCAAACCGCGGGTCAACATTCCGGGATCAACCGCATTCAGAACAGTTTGAGGCGCCAAGTGCACCACCCATTCCGCCACCAAGAAAGAAGCTGAGGAAGCGCGCCATTTTTGTGCGTAAGCCACAAAGCCTGAATCGCTGCCGAGCCCGGCTTGAACCACCGGCCAAGCAAACAGAAGGAGCAAGAACGCTGCCAATCCTGCCGCCGCGGCCAGGGTTCTCCAATCATCCAATAAGCGCCGGAACAGGTTCGCGCTGAGCACAATGGGCCATAGCTTCACCCCGGCGGCCACGGCAAGCAGGCCGGATGCCCAGACGGGCCTCAACACAAGAGCTGCCCAGACGCCTGCAACCAGTGGAAGCAGGAGGACCGGCTCCATGTGAGCGGAGTTGGCGAGTTCCTTGATGATCAGCGGGTTCCACCAATAAAGCGCGCACCACAGGTCTGAACGCCCGAACTGCCGCAAAATGGCGATCATGAACGCCATCGCGGCAAGCTCCAGGGCGATCAAGACGACCCGCCAGGCGTCCAGGCTGAATGGGCTGATGATATGTGAAAGTGCAAATGCCGCTTGCGCCACGGGGGGATAAACTGTGCGGTATTCCGGATAGTTGATGTCCTCAAACACCAGACCGGCCTTATCCTTCAGGGCCTGCAATGACGGATCTGTGCTGATGGCAACCGCTTCAGGCGAAGCGGCGAACGGGCTCTGGCCCGACACCGTCACCGCGCCATCCCAAAGGTAGCGGTTGTGATCATCTTCCAAAATGGGGGTTGCTCCCAGCTGGCTCAATCGCATTGCCAAACCGGCCAGAAGGATGAGGATCAAAAGGGACCTGGTGTTGAGATGCGAACTGGACTTGATCAAAGCGGGCAAGGCCAAGAGCGCAATCAGGCACAGCCCGCAATAGCAGGCAACCATCAGAACGATTGGCATGTCCCCCAAAGCCACGTCTCGCCCGAACAAGGGGCTCACGAAGCGAGCCGCCGCAGCGGCCGTCAGCAAAAGGGCTGCTAAAGCAAGCCAGCCCGGCCAGGGGGAGCGGGCCGGGCGGCTGATTGAGGGGTTAGCCATGTGTTCGAAGCGGAGTGCGGCACCACTGCGCCGCATGCCGGACTAGTTGAAGTAGCTGCCGCGGCGCTTCTTCTTTTTCTTTTTCTTCTTTTTGGTGGATTGGGCCACTTGCACCGGCTTTTGGGTGGCAGCGTCTGTCACTGTTTGCGGTGTCGTGGCGGAAAGGCCAGGTGCCTTGGCTGCCATGGCCGGCGAGGTCACAATGCCAACAGTTACGGCGGCGAGCAGCGCAAGTGCTGCAGGACCGGCCAGTTTTATACGCAGAGAAGATGAGATCATATTTCTAGATCCTCGGGTTTTCGGGGTTACGGGACGCTTAGGGTATAGTCGGGAATGCGATCACGGCTAAAGAGGCCTGCGATCAAATTGCAGTGTGCTGCAACGTGATTGAACGGCCCTTTGGACTCACCGGAATGTCAGTCAACGTCAAATGAAGTGTTTTGAGTTCTGAAGGCATGGCAGGCACGTAGGGGCCAATTATTTACGGTATTTGTTTTAGAAAGGTTCAGCCCATGCTTGCCCGCCCCACCCCAGCTAAGGTTTGCCGTTCTCTGGCGCTGGTTGCCGTGTTGTTTGCCACCAGTGGTTTTTTGAACTCCTGGTCCTCCTCAAAACCGGAACTGTGGGAGGGTTGGGATTCGCACAACCCGAAGAACGCCAAGGCCATCGACCATAGTGTGTGGGGGGCGTTGCTGGCGAAATACGTTACGACAGACGCATCGGGGCTCAACCTGTTCGCGTACGGAAAAGTAACGCCGGCCGACAGAAAGGCGTTGAAAGACTACATTGCCGGGCTCACGAAGATTGAGATCACCGCCCGGTCGCGCAACGTGCAGTTCGCCTACTGGCTCAATCTTTACAACGCTTTGACAATAGACGTGATCCTTGAGCACTATCCGGTGAAATCGATCAGAGATATTGATATTTCAGGCCTTTTGGCCGATGGACCCTGGGGTAAGGCGCTGATCAAGGTGGAGGGTGAAGAGCTCACCCTGGATGACATTGAGCACCAGATTCTGCGTCCGATCTGGAAAGATCCGCGCATCCACTATGGGGTAAACTGTGCCTCGATCGGGTGCCCCAATCTGCTCACGACGCCATTTACCGGCAAGACAATCGATGCGCAGCTGGACAAAGCGGCCAGGGATTACATCAACCATCCCCGCGGTCTCAGCGTCCGACAGGGCAAGATCACTGTTTCGAAGATATACAGCTGGTTTGCGTATGATTTTGGAAATTCGGAAAAGGGCGTGATCAAACACCTTTTGCGCTATGCCTCGCCTGAGCGAGCGGCAGCCCTTAAGAAGGCTGGGAGCATTTCCAACACGGCCTACGATTGGTCGCTGAACGAGTAAACGAGCCCGGCAGCGGTCGATCGTTAAAATACTCCGCTTTGTGTTTACCGCCTGGAAATCTGCGTCTTTTAGTGTGACCCCATTAAGTTGTTGGCTTCGCAATAGGGGCGGCCTGACGGACGGATCCAACGCTCCGTCTGCCAGCTGGTGGAGTTTTGAGTATGGACTTTTCCTCCAATCTAATCACACCCGTCGTGTTTTGTGGCGGGTTCGACCTGCATGACAAAAGCGAGGAGGGCGCTGAACGGCCAAAACCGTTCCAGAGCCGCTCGGGTAATCTCAGTTTGTTTCAGCAGACCTTGCTGCGTGTAACCGATCCTGGCCGCTTTAACCCGCCCATGATCATCTTGGACGAGGCGCATAAGGGCTTGGTTGAGTTTCAAATGGAGATGATTGGCGCAGAGCGTTCTGCTCTGGTGTTGCAGCCTCCGGGGTGCGGTACGGCCGCCTCGCTGGCCTTGGCGGCGCTTGTCTCTGGTGCGTTTGGCTCTGAAGGCGCTTTGCTTGCTCTGCCCAGCGATCACAGGGTGCGCGACCCGAACGCTTGGCTTGGTGCCGTGGAGCACGCCACGGCCGGCGCGCGCAGTGGTGCGCTTTTGGCCTTTGGGCGCAGAGCCGGTGAGGGCGACGAGGCGCAAGCCTGGATCCAAAGAGGCGTTCACTTGTTCGATGGAGCCGGCGGCGGGGTGGTCGATGCAGAAGTCTACCGTGTGGGCAAGTTTCTGCCCGAAGATGCTGAGAAGGATCTTGAGGCCCTCTCGGCCGAAGGCGATTGCTACTGCAACTCGGGCATGTATCTGTTTCCGGTGAAGAGTGTGCTGGAGGACCTGCTTCAGCACGCGCCCGCGGTCCTGACGGCGTGCCAACAAGCCTTGGTGGCCGGCAGCACGGAGGGGGATGTTCTGACGCCCAGCGAAGAAAAGCTGACCCAATCTCCGGTCCTCACCATCGAGGCGGCCCTGTTTGAACGGACGAGCCGCGGTGCACTGGTGCCCACTGGTCCGCTGTGGACCGAAGAAGCCGGTAAGCCGCCCCTGCAAACCAGTCTGGAGCCTGAGCCACAAGCGCAGATCTCGCCAGAGAAAGTGGTTCTCAGGGACGTTTCCAATTCTGAGGTTCAGTCGCGCGGACCGCTGACCGTGGTTGCCGGCTTAAGCGATGTGGTTGTGGTGAACACCGGTGACAGTGTTGTCGTGGCTGCGAAAAGCCACGCCTCAGCTCTGTTGGATGCCATTGGACCTGACGGCGCACCGGTGCTGCCGGAAAATGCGTTGCAAATGCTCTGTGAAGCGGTGCGCAGCGATGATGAGACCGAGGTTGCTGTAACCCTCCAATCGCTGGTGAGCGAAGCAGAGAAGGGTGAGCTGGAAGCCGATCAGGAGCCTGCCTTCGAACCGGAGTTCGATCCGGGGAGCCTGGAAGGCGCGCTCGATGAGCTGTTCAAAGGCGGTGAGGAAGAAGAGGAGGGCGATGAGGATCGCGCGCTTATCCTGCACGCCGCGCTCGACTCAGCAGCCTAGAGCAGTTCTTTGTCATATGGAATCGCTTGACCGGGTTTTCGCGTTTGCTGACGAGGCGCGGGTCGCGCCTTGGATATGGACTGATTTGACGCCATCAACCGTTTCCATATGACAAAGAACTGCTCTGGGCCAAAACGTGGTAAACCAGACGTTTATCTTTGCCTCGTAAACTCCTGCTCTGTGATTAAGCGGCGTCGTGTGACGCCCTGGTATGTAGCAGAGTTCGAGTTCCCATGTCCGCAGCGATCAAGCGCCTGCCCGTGGCATCTTCCGAGCGGCCCTCTGAGTTTTCAGGGGAGCCGGCCAGTTTCATCGGGACCTCTCCCGCCATTTTGACGGTTATGGACACCGTTCGCCACGTTGCACCGTCCAAAGCCTCGGTGTTCATCACCGGTGAGAGCGGAACGGGCAAAGAAGTGTGCGCTGAGATGATCCATGGATTGTCCAGCCGTTCCGGCAAACCGTTTGTGCCCATAAACTGTGGTGCAATTCCAAGGGATTTGATTGAATCTGAGCTCTTCGGCCATCTCAAAGGTTCCTTTACCGGGGCGATTTGCGATCGCGATGGTGCTGCGGCGCTTGCCGATGGCGGGACGTTGTTTCTCGATGAGATTTGTGAGTTGGAACTCCAGCTGCAGACGCGTCTGCTGCGGTTTCTGCAAACGGGCCTCATCCAGCCGGTTGGTGCCGGTCGCCAGCGTGCCGTCGACGTGCGTGTGATCTGTGCCACGAACAGAAATCCCAAAATCGAGGTCGCCGAAGGGCGCATGCGCAACGATCTCTTCTACCGGCTCCATGTTATCCCGATTGATATGCCACCACTGTCCGCGCGCGGCGGTGATGTTACGGCCCTGGCGGAGCACTTTTTGTCGCTCTACGCGGCCGAAGAGGGCAAGGTCTTCCTCGGTCTGTCGCAGGAGACTAAGGCCTGTTTCACGGCTTATGACTGGCCGGGCAATGTGCGTGAGTTGCAGAATGTGATCCGCCGCATCGTGGTGCTCAATGCCGGGCCGCAGGTTGAAGTGCACATGTTGCCGGAAGAGCTTCGGGCGACCGGACCGAACGTGGTGCCGTTGGGCCAGGCGGGGAACCGCGAACTATGGATGATTGAACGGGCGGCCATTGAACAAGCCATCGGCGCGTGCGGAGGCTCTGTTCCCCAGGCCGCAAAGCGGCTCGGCGTCAGCCCTTCTACCCTCTACCGCAAGCGGGAAGCTTGGCTCGGCAAGTCGCTGGAAAGCTGCGGTTAACCACCAAAAACCAGGCCGGATAAAACGTCTGGTTGTTGAAGGTTGATCAACTTTTTGTGGCAATACTGCCCCCGTTGGTGCGCATGGGGCCGCCCGCCGGAAAAGTTGAGGCAGACACACATGACGGCGATGCAGGCGTTGAAGGATCTATCGACGCAAACTGAGAGATACCGGCACACTGAGTTTCCTGAAACCACGGTCGATCGCCTGTCCATTTCAGTGATCGGCTTGGGGTATGTTGGGGCGGTCACCTTGGGGTGCCTGGCCAATCTCGGTTTCCATATGTATGGCGCCGACATCATTGAGAAAAAATCCAATGCGGTGAACGCCGGACGGTCCACGGTTGACGAGGAAGGTCTGGGAGATCTGTTGCGCGATTCTGTGGCCCGCGGCCTGGTTCAAGCGTCAACAGACGTTAAGGCGGCCATCCGCGCCAGCGACATGACGTTTCTGTGCGTTGGCACGCCCGAAGGGGTTGATGCCGCGGATAACTTCGATGCGATCCGGCAGGCTGCACGCACGGTTGGAGAGGTGTTGGCGGAAAAGGACGGCTATCACGTGGTGGTGGTGCGCAGCTCCGCGCCTCCTGGGACCACCATGAACGTTGTGGTGCCGATCCTGGAGGAGGCCTCCGGCAAGAGCCTTAACACCGGATTTGGGGTATGCTTTAACCCGCAGTTCCTGCGCGAAGGCGTGGCTGTGGCCGACTTCTATGCACCCTCCAAGACCGTGATCGGCGCGTCTGACCACCGGGCCGCGGCCATGCTGGCCAGTGTTTACCGCTTGGTGGATGACCGCATTTTGATGTGCAACATCACCGCAGCCGAGATGGTCAAATATATCGACAATGTCTGGCACGCCACCAAGGTGACGTTCGCCAATGAGGTGGGCCGGCTCTGCAAAGCAGTGGAGATTGACAGCCACGAAGTCATGAACATCTTCGTGCAGGACCAGAAGCTCAATCTTTCTCCCTACTATCTTAAGCCGGGTTTCGCCTTTGGCGGTTCGTGCCTGCCCCAAGAGGTGCGGGCCATTGAAGATCTGGCGAAAAGCTTCCAGATCCAAACGCCGCTGTTCCAGTCGATCCTCGCATCCAATGCGATGCAGATTGAGGAAGGTTTGAGGATGATCCGGAAGTTTCCAGGCAAGCGCATTGGCTTCCTGGGTGTCGCCTTTAAATGCGATTCCGACGATCTGCGCGACAGCCCGGCTCTGGAGCTGATGGCCGCGCTTCTGAACGATGGCACGGGCTTTTCAGCCTTTGACCCAAGTTTGCGCATATCAGACGTCTCCCGCGGCCATTTTGAAGATGTGCGCCGCGCCAGACCCAAACTCAATGAGCTTTTGGACTATCTGCCGAAACTGTTGAGGCCGAACCTTGAAGAGGTGATTGCCGAATCCGATGTGTTGGTGATCTCCCACAACAAGGACTATTACCGCCAAGCGGTGCTGCGCCGGCCCAAGGGCACACACGTGATCGACCTGGTGCGCCTGTTCAAAGACGTGCCCGACGACCCCACGTATCACGGCATTTCCTGGTAGAATCCCGTCATCCAATTAGATTGGTCTGTGGACACGTCGCGAGTCCGGTTTACAGGCACCGCTCCCATTGCTAAGAGACGCCCCTGAAGGGGTCCATTACAGTCCTGACCTGACGAGCGCGGGGCCATGGGGAAAAGGCAAGCAAAATGAAGCTTGTAGCGGGCAACAGCAATCGCGCGCTGGCAGAAGCGATTGCGGCATACCTAAACATACCCTTGGGCAAGTGCCTGGTGCGCCGGTTCGCGGACATGGAAGTGTTCGTGGAGGTGCAGGAAAATGTGCGCGGCGAGGACGTTTTTGTCGTTCAATCCACATCGTTTCCGGCCAATGACCACCTGATGGAGCTGCTGATCATCATTGATGCGCTCCGGCGCTCCTCAGCCCAGCGCATCACCGCGGTGCTGCCTTACTTCGGTTACGCCCGTCAAGACCGCAAGCCCGGGCCACGCACCCCGATCTCCGCAAAGCTGGTGGCCAATCTGATCACGCGGGCCGGCGCTGACCGGGTCATGACCCTCGACCTACATGCCGGCCAGATCCAAGGCTTCTTTGATATTCCCACCGACAACCTGTTCGCCGCTCCGGTCATGGTGCGCGATATTCAGGAGCGCTACAACGGTAACAAGCTGATGGTTGTCTCGCCGGACGTGGGCGGCGTGGTGCGCGCCCGCGGCCTGGCAAAACGTTTTGATGCCCCGCTGGCGATCGTGGACAAGCGGCGGGAGCGGGCCGGCGAATCTGAAGTCATGAACATCATTGGTGACGTAGAAGGCCATTCCTGCATTTTGGTGGATGATATCGTGGATTCCGGCGGCACCCTGTGTAACGCAGCTGAGGCGCTATTGGCGCAAGGGGCAACGGATGTGTCTGCCTACATCACCCATGGCGTGCTTTCCGGCGGGGCTGTGGCGCGGATCACCTCCTCAAAGCTGAAGGAATTGGTGGTGACCGATTCCATCCAGGCCACCGAGGCCGTGCGCGTCTCCGCCAACATTCGGGTGCTCTCCATTGCGCCCCTGATTGGCGAGGCGGTGGGCCGCACCGCCCGTGAAGAGAGCGTCTCCAGCCTTTTCCACTAAACATCTTGTGGCCGTGCTGGCCTTGCGCCACTATTTGCCCTCCACAGCAGAGGGTCAAACGCCATGACGCACGGCACGAACGCAATCGAGATCAGAAAGATGTCTCCGTCTCTGGGGGCTGAGATTTTCGGGGTCAACTTGGCTGGCGGTTTGGATGATGAAACCTTTGCCACCATCCGGCAGGCCTTTGTGGACCACAGTGTCATCTTTTTCAGAGACCAAGAACTAGAGCCTGAAGATCACATCGCGTTCGCCGAGCGCTGGAACAAGATCAACGTCAACCGGTTCTTCCATCCGGTTGACGGCTATCCGATGATTGCCGAGGTGCGCAAAGAACCGCAAGACAAGCAAAACATCGGCAGCAACTGGCACACAGATCACTCCTATGACCAAGTCCCGGCCATGGGATCGGTGCTCTATGCGCTGGAGACCCCGCCGGTGGGGGGTGATACCCTGTTTTCCAGCATGTATGAGGCCTATGAGACCCTGTCGGACGGTTTGAAGTCCCTGTTGGACGGTTTAAGCGCCCACCATTCGTCCCGCCATGCCTTCGGCGCGCAGCGCGCTGACGAGGCCACAAAGACCGGCCGCATCGGCAATGCCGAACTGGCCACCCAGGATGCCGTGCACCCGGTGGTCATCACCCACCCGATGAGTGGGCGCAAAGCGCTTTATGTGAACCCTGATTTCACGCTTGGCTTTGTGGGCTGGACTGAAGAGGAATCCAAACCGCTTCTGGATTACCTCTATGCCCATGCCAGCCGGCCGGAGTTCACCTGCCGGTTCTCGTGGGCTGACGGATCGGTGGCCTTCTGGGACAACCGGGCCACGTGGCACCGCGCGTTGAACGACTATCACGGCCACCGCCGGCTGATGCACCGCATCACCGTTGAGGGCGTGGCACTCAATTAGCAGAGGAGGGGGGCTTAGCGGCGCCGGAAATTCTTGCGTTGCTGGGCGCGGGTCGACGGTGCGCGCTCATCTTTGTGACGATAGATGATGCGGCCCTTGTCCAGGTCATAAGGGGTCATCTCAATGGTGACCCTATCGCCCACCAGGGTGCGGATGCGGTTCTTTTTCATCCGGCCGGCCAGATAGGCGACGATCTCATGCTCGTTCTCCAGCACAACCCGAAAGCGGGAATCGGGGAGCACGTCTACGACGGTGCCTTCAAATTCGAGCAGTTCTTCTTTTGACATGTTCAGGTATCTTGGTCCTTTTCGCAAAGTATCGGCCGGGTGTTTAAGGCCACGTGTGACGCCTTATGCCGCTGATGGGGCGAAGAATCAAGGAATTAGGCCGGTCTTATTGGATTTCCCGCCACAATGGCTACCCTTTGGACCCCCCTTGCGAATTTTTTTCGTCGATCTGTCGATTTGACCCATGATTGTTCGACCTGTCAGTGAGGGCTTGCAATCAGGCAGCCTGAATTGGAGGATGCGAACATGAAGTACATGTTTCTGATCTATAGCGCCGAGCAGGACGAACCGGCCCCCGGAACGGCAGAATTTGAAGAGCTGATGAAGGGGTACTACGCTTTCACCGAAGAGGTGCGCGCGGCGGGTATCTTTCGTGAAGGCGCCCCGTTGGAAAAGGTGGAGACCGCAACCACTGTGCGCGTGCGCGGAGGGTCTGCCAGCGTGGTAGACGGTCCCTTTGCCGAAACCAAGGAGGTTCTGGGCGGATACTACATCCTGGAGTGCAAGGACCTGGACGAGGCAACCGCATACGCGGCCAAGATCCCAACGGCCGCCTATGGCTCGATTGAGGTGCGCCCGGTCATGGACATGTGACGGAAGGCTTCGCCCTGCGTTATGGATCTGGTGCCACAAAACGCCCAGTCGGTGATCACGCGCTTGGTGCGCGAGGAGTGGGGGCGGGTGCTGTCCGCCCTCATGTCGTTTTGCCGAGATCTTGACTTGGCCGAGGACGCCCTTCAGGAAGCCTTGTTGGCCGCGCTCAAGAGCTGGCCGGTTGATGGGGTGCCGAAGGTACCCCGGGCCTGGCTTCTGGTCACGGCCAAGCGACGGGCCATCGACCGCATGCGGCGGAACACGAACTTCGACAGAAAGCGCAGCGAATATGAGGTGCTCCAGTCTCTGTCCGGCGCACCTGATACTGAAGAAGCTGATCAGCCTATCCCGGACGAACGCCTCAAGCTCGTCTTCATCTGCTGCCATCCGGCCCTGCCGGAGGAGGCGCGCATTGCGCTCACCCTGCGTACCGTCTGCGGGCTCACCACCGGCGAGATCGCCCGCGCCTTCCTGGCAAGCGAGCCCACCATGGCGCAGCGCCTGGTGCGGGCAAAGCGAAAGATCAAAGCCAAGAACATTCCCTTCCAGATCCCCGACGAAACATCATGGCCAGAGCGTCTGCAGGCCGTGCTCGCGGTGATCTACCTGATTTTCAACGAAGGCTATGTAGCCACATCGGGCACCAACCTCTTCCGCGAAGAACTCTGCGCGGAGGCCATCAGGCTGTGCGCACTGTTGAAGTCGCTGCTGCCGGATGAGCCGGAGGTGCAAGGCTTGCTCGCCCTGATGCTGTTCTCCGATGCGCGCCGTCCGGCACGGGCGGGCGCTGAAGGAGAACTGGTGACCTTAGAGCGGCAGGACCGCTCATTGTGGGAGAGAGCCAAGATCAAGCAGGGCCGGACCCTTTTGATGGGGGCACTGGTGAAGGGTAACGTTGGACCTTATCAACTGCAGGCCGCGATCAACGCGGTGCATTCGGAAGCTGCCACGTTCCAGGCAACCGATTGGGAGGAAATCTGCCTGCTTTATGAGCGCCTTCATCGCCTTCAGCCTTCACCGATCATTGCCTTGAACGCCAATGTGGCACTTTCGTTTGTTGAAGGTCCCGCTCACGGCCTTGCCGCTTTGGAAGCGCCGGAGTTGAAGACGGCGCTGGAGCGTTATCAGCCGTATCATGTGGCCCGCGCCGACATGCTGGCCCGCAGCGGCGACCTTGCCTTGGCCGATGAAGCGTACCAGACGGCGATCGCTCTGACGGAGAACGAAAGAGAGCGGGCCCACCTGGAACACAGGCGGGCCACACTCAACGGCCCTGTTTGATCCGCTTTGGATCGAACGAGCAGGTCAGGTCGCCTTCACCCAATACCAGATCCTCACCCACAAATGGGAGCTAGAACGGTTCCACGGCGATGGACGTGTCCACGGCGCGTGCGGCCTGCAGTTCCATCCGGGCGCCGCAGATATGGGAGAAGCAGTGTCAGTAAACCCGGTTGCAAACGTCCAGATCCACCAATGAAGGGAGGAACTCATGCAGCACTCCACGTCTCAATGGGCTAAGATGCGCCCATGGAAAGCCATGAGATTGTCAGAGATGCCTTCCGTCAGCAAAGCCAATGGTGCGCGCGTCTTGGCTCACCATTGACCGCCAAGTTGATGAGCGTTTTCGCCGAGCATCTTGACGAAACCACACAAACCGGCAGGACTTTACTCAATTGGGGCGGATCGGCTGATCCGCTTGGAGATGCGGTGTCGCTCCGGCTTGCGGGCGCCCTTCATGCACTGGTGCGCAGGGGCCGGTTGCCGGAACTGGCCGCCCTTTATCCCCCAAACCCTCTGCCCGGTGCCGACCAGCTGGCCGCGGTGGCCACGCAAGCCTTGCATCAGGCAGATGAGGTTATCTTGGATTGGCTTCAGCATCCGCCCCAAACCAATGAAACGGCGCGTTCGGCGGCGCTTTATGCCGGTTTCCTGTCCATCTCTCACTCCACGGGCCTGCCGCTCCAACTTTATGAGCTGGGCGCAAGTGCTGGCCTCAATCTGATCGCAGACCGCTATCGCTACAACCTCGGAGGCTTGAAGGTCGGCGCAGCGGGATCCCCGTTGACCCTGGCACCAGAATGGGAAGGACCGCCGCCGCCAAACGCCGCGGTCGAGGTCTTATCGCGGCAGGGCTGTGACCGGGCCCCACTTGATGTGGCCAACGACCGGCATTGTGAGAGGTTGATCGGTTATGTGTGGCCTGATCAGGCAGCGCGCTTGGCCCGAGTTGAGACGGCCATCTCACTTGCCCGTAAAGAGGCCATGTCGCTCACTGCTGCAGAGGCCGCAGAATGGGTTGAAGCCCAGATCAGCGCCGCGCCTGTCCCGGGCGTCACCCGGGTGCTGTTCCACTCCATTGCGTGGCAATATTTCAGCGCGGACGCGCAGGAACGCATTACCAGGCGCATGGAAGATGCAGGTAAACACGCAACATCTGCTGCGCCGCTGGCCTGGCTCGCGTTTGAGCAGCGGGCCAAGAAAGGCCCGGCCTTGAGTTTAAGGCTATGGCCCGGCGGTCACGAGCGCGTGCTGGCGACCGCCGATGCTCATGTGAGCAAAGTGATCTGGCTGGCGGCCTGACTACTCTAGTGTGATCTTCATGCCGCCCGCATCGAGGGATGCCTCGAGACCGGTTTGGACGCCTCTGAGCACCAGACGCACGCCATGGACGTTCTCAAGCACCCAGTTCTGTCCGCCCGTTCCGGCCGCGGCAGACGCCTGAACCGACGCATAGGTGCCTTCGATATGGCGCAGCTTGTGCAGATTGTAGACCTCACCACGCATACGCGCGTTAGAGGCGCCGACGATGAGGCCCGCCCGCATGCCGCCGATCGACAACCGGTAGGCTTGCCCCTGGAAGTGCAATGTGCCTGATCCCGTCGATACGCCCAGCACAAAACCGGCCTTGGCAATCTTCATTGAAATTCGGGCCGTCTGGGCTTCTGCCGTGTTTACTGGCAGCAATCCCGACGCCAGAACACCACCTGCAAGCAAGAGAACTTTCGCAAATCCAAAACCGCGCATCGTTACCACTCCACATTGATTCGCATCAGCCTACCATTACAACACGAACATGACGATTCGAGTGTTAACCGGTTTTAAGGATTTGGCGAAGCTGCGCGTTCCTGAAGTCCGCGCCGGAACAGCGCTTATCTCGGCATTGCATCGAAGGCCACACAAATGCGCCGTTCGCTGGATTTGAACGGTATGGTCTGGTGGTACATGTAGGAGGGAAACAGCACCATCATGCCCTCATGGGGCTTCACCACTTTATGGCGGTGCTCGCGCTTGCAAAGGAACTCAGGTGGCGGGCGACCCACCTCAAACCCGCCGGCCACCGTACCCTCTTCGCCATTGGCTTGATCGCTCACCTCGTCCGGGATGCGCACGTAGTAGCACCCGCTGAGGTGGCCATCAAAATGGATGTGGGCATCCTGGTTACCTTGCTTGTCGAGGACAGCAGCCCAGGCCACCAGATCGTAGTGTGCAGGCCTGGCGGCCGCGAACGGATGATCGGCTTGGGCGTCCAACTCGGCATAGTAGGCGTTAATATGCTGCCGGATCGCCGCTTCCAGCGCCGCGATCGGCCCGTCGGACGGGCCTAGTATCTGATCGGTGATCTTGAGGTCCGGATCATGATAGTGGGGTGAGTCCTCCGGCGGCGTCTTGAGATCCTCATGGGTCAGAACCGCCTCTTCCAGCGCGTCATTAAAGGTGGCCATGCTGTCATAGCCGGGCGGAGTGCTCACATCGTGAGCCTGAACGAAGCGCTCAAAGTTCATCAGCTCGGTTGCTCTTTCAAGCTCGCCAGCTTCCTCCAGGGCCACGGCCTTGAACGACAGGGCCTCCGTATTGCCGGGCACCAGCTTTAGCCAGCGCTGCGCATAGGCGATCGCCGACTGCGCGTCTCCGCCCGCCAGAAGGGCGGCGCAGATATTGTTGAAGAGGTTCAGGTTGTGCGGCTCGTGTGCCAGCATCCGTTTGTAATAGGTCACGGCCTCAGAGAACCGGGCGGCCTGATGCAGGTTGACGGCCAGCGCATCCAAGAGATCAAGATTTTGTCCATGGCTCTTGGCAAACGGGGCCAGGAGCGCCAGGGCGCCGTCAAAATCACCAATCATGGTGTGGAGCTTGGCGATGGTGCGATGGGCGTCGAGATTGCCGGGCATTTGCTTCAAAGTCTCGCGGCAGAAGGTAAGATGCGTCTTGGCTTCTTCCATAAGACCAAGCTGGCCCGCCGCGTTTGCAGCAAGCATGTGTGCTCTGGGCCAGTTCGGCCGGTCGGCCAGCGCCTTCTTTGCGCCCTCCAGCGCAAGGGCGGGGTCGCCTTGGGCCAAGGCCTGTTGAATGGGGGCGAGCTCGTTTGACACTGGCAGGTATCCCTCAACTGGATTATGCAAAGCTCCGATTAACAGGCAATCATCGTGGAAATCAAGCGAGCATGGCCACGCGGCCCAACCTTAATCCTGGCGTGCGGTTTATGTTGCATAGCAACACAAGCAGATGTATAAGCCCACGCTGTCCGGCTGGCTGTTCCCCCCTGGAGGAGGCGTCGGGCTTTTCTATTACTCCAAGGAGCAGGTAAATGGCAGACAACGTTCAGTTGACGGCTGAGCCGCGCGATCGGATAGGCAAGGGGGCCTCCCGAGCAGTTCGCAAAGCAGGCCGCATTCCCGCCGTGATCTACGGCGACAAACAAGACCCCATCGCAGTGTCCCTCACCTATAAGGATGTGATCGCACAAGTGAACACAGGGACCTTCTTGTCCACCCTGGTTGATGTTGAAGTGGGCGGCGAAAAGTACCGCACCATTCCGCGCGACGTTCAGTTTGATCCGGTTCGCGACTTCATCATGCACGTGGACTTCCTGCGCCTTGGCAAGGGTGCGCGGGTGAACGTGGAGGTTCAGGTGAACTTCATCAACGAAGATCAATGTGAAGGCCTGCAGCGCGGCGGCGTGTTGAACGTTGTGCGCTATGCGGTTGAGCTTTCCTGTCCCGCCGAAGCGATCCCGGAAGGTCTGGATGCAGATCTCGCCGGCCTCGACATCGGTGGCTCCATCCACATTTCCGACATCTCGTTGCCGGAAGGTGTGGAGCCGACGATCACCGACCGTGACTTCACCATTGCCACAATTGCTGCCGCCATGGCCGAAGAGGTCGAGCCAACGGACGAAGAGGAAGAGTTCGAAGGTGTTGAAGGTGCTGAAGGCGCTGAAGACGGCGAGGCAGCTGAAGGCGAAGAAGAGGGCGGCGGCGAGGACTAGCCGCGCGGACCTTCCCCCGCGCCTAAGGAGCGCAGCATGATACTCTTTGCAGGCCTTGGTAATCCGGGCAGCAAGTATGCGCGCAACCGGCACAATATCGGCTTCATGGCGGTGGACGAGATTGCCCACCGCCATAGCTTTTCCCCTTGGCGCAAACGCTTTGGCGGCGAAATGGCCGAAGGCCGGTTGGGCTCTGAGAAAGTGCTGTTGCTGAAGCCCCAAACTTACATGAACGAAAGCGGCCGCTCGGTCGGCGAGGCTGCGAAGTTCTTCAAGATCGCGCCGGAAGATGTCTATGTCTTCCACGACGAGCTTGATTTGGCGCCGGGCAAGTTGCGCTGCAAGCTGGGTGGTGGCGTGGCCGGTCACAATGGCCTTCGCTCCATATCCTCTCAGCTGGGCAAGGATTTCCAACGGGTGCGCATGGGCATTGGCCATCCGGGCAGCAAGGCCAAGGTGCTCTCCCATGTGTTGAAGGATTTTGCCAAGGACGACCAGGACTGGCTGGAGCCCATGCTACGCGGCGTTGGCGAGCATGCCGCGCTTCTGGCTGAGGGCAATGCCAGCAGCTTTCAGAACAAGGTGCATCTAACCATCCATCCAGAGGCCGCAGAACGGCCGCAGAAGAAGAAACCTGAGGAAAAGGCGCCCACCAAGCCGGAGGCGCCGGCCAAGGTTGAGACACAAAACGCGCCAAAGACAGACGAGAAAGCCGGGCCCATGGCCTCGGCGTTGAAGAAGATCTTTGGCGGCTAGAGGCAATCGATCATGGGATTTAAATGCGGAATTGTGGGGCTGCCCAATGTGGGTAAATCAACCCTGTTTAACGCCCTGACCCGCACCGCGGCGGCTCAGGCGGCGAACTATCCGTTCTGCACCATTGAGCCCAATGTGGGCGAGGTGCCGGTGCCGGACAGCCGGCTGGCCCAGATCAGCGGCGTGGCCAACTCCAAGGAAGTCATCGCCACCCGGCTGACCTTCGTGGACATTGCCGGCCTCGTGCGCGGCGCGTCGAAGGGCGAAGGGCTGGGCAACCAGTTTCTGGCGAACATTCGCGAAGTGGATGCCATCGCCCATGTGCTGCGCTGCTTTGACGATGACGACATCACCCATGTGGAAGGCGGCATCGATCCGGTGCGCGATGCGGAGGTGGTTGAAACCGAACTCATGCTGGCTGATTTGGAGAGCCTGGAAAAACGCGCCGAGGCCTTGGAAAAGAAAGCCCGCAGCGGCGAGAAGGAGGCCAAGCAGGCGCTTGCCCTGATGGAGCAGGCCATGATCCTCCTGCGCGATGGGAAACCAGCGCGGCTTGCGGAGATCGGCCAGGAGGACAAGGTGGCCTGGCGCGCGCTCAACCTGCTCACCACAAAGCCCGTGCTCTATGTTTGCAACGTCTCTGAAAGCGAGAGCGCTGAGGGGAACGTCCACACCGAGCAGGTGAAAGCCAAGGCAAGCGCGGAGGGCGCCGGTGTGGTGGTGATCTCAGCGTCCATCGAAGCGGAGTTGGCGCAGCTCGACGAAGCCGATCAGAAAGAGTATCTCGCCGACCTCGGGCTGGAAGAGCCGGGTCTCAACCGTTTGATCCAGGCCGGCTACAACCTGCTTGGTCTCATCACCTATTTCACTGCCGGCCCGAAAGAAACCCGGGCCTGGACCATTACGAGCGGCACCCGTGCACCCAAGGCGGCGGGTGTCATTCACACCGACTTTGAGCGCGGCTTCATTCGGGCGCAAACCATTGCTTATGACGATTATGTGCGGCTGGGCGGAGAGGCCGGTGCCAAGGAGGCGGGCAAGGCGCGCGATGAAGGCAAAGAGTATGTTGTGAAGGACGGCGATGTTCTTCTGTTCAAGTTCAACGTCTAGGGCTCCATGACCGTGGCCGGACCTGATCCTGATCTGCTCTATTTTGAGGACTTTACCGTGGGCGAGATCTTAAAGGCCGGTGCCTATGAGGTGACCGCTGAAGAGATCATCACCTTTGCCAAGCAGTATGATCCGTTGCCCTTTCATGTGGACGAGGAGTTGGCGGCTGAAACCATGACAGGCGGGCTCATCGCGTCTGGCTGGCACGTGCTCTCCATGCAGATGCGCATCATCTATGACAGCGTGCTGTACAAGACCGCCTCCATGGGCTCGTTCGGCCTGGACGATGTGCGCTGGGTGGCCCCGGTGCGCCCGGGAGACGTGCTCAGCCTGAAACGCACCACGCTTGACAAACGCGTGTCCAAGAGCCGCCCGGAAATGGGGATCATCCAGTTCAAGTGGGTAACCTATAACCAGGAAGGCGAGCTCAAGAGCATTACCGTTGGGCCCAATCTGGTGCAGACCCGCGCCTCTGTTGAGGAGGCCGGAGTATGACCATTCTGTCCAACTTCTATGAGGATATTGAGGTCGGCGAACACTTTGAGCTGGGGGCGAAGACCTTCGATGCGGACTACATCAAAGGTTTCGCCGTCAACTATGATCCGCAGTCGTTTCATGTGGACGAAGAGGCGGCAAAGAAGAGCCACTTCGGGGCCCTGTGCGCCAGCGGATGGCAGACCATCTCCACTTGGATGCGCTTCTATGTGGATCTGAACATGGCGGACCGGGCCACCAAAACCGAGCGGGGCGAAGCCCTGCCGGAGATTGGCGTTTCGCCGGGGATTGAGCAGCTCAAGTGGAAGCGCCCGGTCTATGTGGGTGACGAGATCTCGTACTCAGAGGTCGTCACCGCCAAGCGCCCGCTTAAGTCACGGCCCGGATGGGGGCTGGTGACATCCGACTGCCTGGGCCACAATCAGGCCGGCGAGCTGGTTTTGTCCTTCGTCAGCAAGAGCATGGTGCAGATGCGCGCTGACTCTGCGAGTCAGTCATAAAGGCCAAATAGCGCAAATAAGGCTGTGATCCCAATGGTTTACGCGAAATTGGGTTCGTTCGGTAAAACACACCTTTTGTGGCTAAAATAGCCTAAAAAGTGGCGCATTGCTCACACCAGCGCGTGACCCTTCATGCGTTCCAGCACCTTTAGGGGCGACTTCT
>JBCDDQ010000065.1:0-18737 GCA_039180225.1 Pseudomonadota bacterium | reverse complement strand
GGCGGCAAGACCTACATTCATGCTCTTGGACGAGCCCTTCGCTGGGATTGACCCAATTGCAATCGGCGATATCCGCGCCTTGGTGCACCACCTCACAGATCGGGGAATCGGGGTGCTTATTACGGATCACAACGTACGAGAGACCTTAGAGCTCATCGACCGGGCCCTGATCATCCATGAGGGCCAGGTTCTGATGGAAGGCTCTCCTGAGGACATTGTGCACAACAGTGAAGTCCGGCGGCTCTATTTGGGCGATGAATTTTCGCTCCGGTAACAACCGAGCCGGGCGGGGCGACGAGTAACAGGGTGCGTATTCATGGCAATGATGCCGAGATTTGAACTCAGGCAGGGACAGACCCAGTCCCTGGTGATGACGCCACAGCTGCAGCAGGCGATCAAATTGCTGCAAATGTCCAATCTTGAGTTGACCGAGTATGTGGAAGCAGAGCTTGAGCGCAATCCACTCTTGGAGAAATCGGAAAATTTCGTCGAAAAGCGCGCGTCAGACAATGTCGCGTCAGACCGCGAGCCGCAGCAGGCCCAGGACGGCGCAGCGAGCAGCGAAACCAGCGACAGCCCTGATCTGACCTCCAATCTCTCCGCGGACTCCAACGGGCAGTCCAACGTTGATCAGCTGGATACAGGCCTTGAGAATGTCTATGCGGACGAAGCGACGGCCGATCTGGCCTCCCGTCAGCAGTCCTCAACCGAAGCAGGCTGGTCGTCCATGGGTCAGGGCAGCTCGGCGCCGCTCGGAGAAGACATGAACTTCGAGGCCACTCTGTCGCGCGAACGCACCTTATCGGAACACCTTACTGAACAGCTCAATATTGCGATCACCGAGCCGGTGGGCCGGATGATCGGTGTCCATATGATTGGAGCTCTGAACGAGACCGGTTACCTGACCACCAGTACCGAACAGATAGCCGAAACTCTGGGCGCTGACTTTGACGAAGTGGAGAACGTTCTCGCCACTGTCCAAACGTTCGATCCGGCGGGCATTTTTGCGCGCGATTTGAGCGAGTGCCTGGCGGTTCAGCTGAAAGAGAAAGACCGTTTGGACCCGGTCATGGAAACCCTGCTGGACAATCTTGAGCTTCTGGCCAAGCACGATTTTGCTGAACTGATGAAACGGTGCGGCGCCGACCGTGACGATCTCACTCAGATGATCGAGGATATCCGTGACTGCAACCCCCGGCCCGGCTCAGCCTATGGCAGCGAAGTGGTGCAACCGGTCATTCCAGATGTGTTCGTGCGCGAGGCCACTGACGGGTCTTGGCATGTGGAGCTCAACAGCGAGACCTTGCCCCGGGTGCTGGTCAACAACCAGTACTATGCAAACGTGGCCAAGGGAACGACCCGCGAGGAAGACAAGACCTATCTGAGCGAATGTCTGGCAGACGCCAACTGGCTGGTGAAAAGCCTGGACCAGCGCGCCCGCACCATCCTTAAGGTGGCCCGCGAGATCGTGCGTCAGCAGGACAGCTTCCTGGTGCATGGGGTCCAGCATTTGCGCCCGCTCAACTTGAAGACGGTGGCAGAAGCCATCGACATGCATGAGTCCACCGTCAGCCGGGTGACGTCCAACAAGTACATGTCCACCTCACGCGGGATTTTCGAACTGAAGTACTTCTTCACCTCCGCCATCGCCTCATCAGCCGGCGGCGAAGCCCATTCGGCAGAAGCGGTGCGCCAGCGCATCCGCGAGATGATCGACAATGAGGAACCCAAGAAGATCCTGTCAGACGACAAGATCGTGGAACTGCTGAACGAGATCGGCATCGACATTGCTCGGCGTACAGTTGCCAAGTACCGCGAGGCTCTCGGCATCCCTTCCTCGGTGCAGCGGCGCCGTCAGAAGGCGGCTTTGGGCTAAGCTGCCTTTATCGGCAATCCCCCATTACGCTTGAGTGTGTTCAACACGATTGTTGAGTGAACCTGCTGAACCGCATCGTTCGGCAACAGCACGTCATTTATGAGAGCCGATAAGGCGTCAAGGCTGGGCACCACGACCTTGACGAGATAGTCCATATCCCCGGTCATGGAATGCGCTTCCTGGACTTCGTCCAGCTGGTTCAGCAGAGCATAAAAGCGGTCTGAGTTGTAGCGCGAATGGCGCGCCAGCGTGACTGTGATGAACACCGTGACATTCAAACCCAGTGCCTTTGGATCCAGCTTCGCCGTGTATCCCTGAATGACACCATCCTGCTCCAGTTGCGTGCGGCGGCGTGAACATTGAGACGGAGACAGGCCAACTTGGTCGGCCAACTCTTGATTGGTCGCACTCCCGTCAGCCTGCAGAGCTGCGAGAATTTTTTCATCAAATTGATCTATGTGCATGTTTCGTGCATTTAAATAAGTTTTAGTGCATGTTTTATGCATACATTATCAATTATCTCGACCGAATGCAAACTGTGTGCACGCAGCCCATGGCATACTCAGCCCATTAGAATCGAGGAGAGCACACCTATGGGCCCATTCCCACACGACGCACCCCGCGCAACCATCAGCGAAAACAACCCCGCCGGCACTGACGGTTTTGAGTTTGTGGAATATGCGCATCCCGAACCGGAAGCTCTGGGCGCCTTGTTTGAGCAAATGGGCTTTCAGGCCGTCGCCCGACATCGCTCCAAGAATGTCACGCTCTACCGGCAGGGCGATGTGAATTATGTGGTGAATGCCGAACCGGGATCATTCGCTCAGGAGTTTGCTCGCCAACACGGACCGTGCGCATGCGCCATGGCCTGGCGGGTCGCCGATGCCGAAAAAGCCTACCAGCGGGCTCTCTCTCTCGGCGCCAAACCGGCCAAGACAAGTGTGGGACCCGGCGAGTTGGACATTCCGGCTATTGAGGGCATTGGCGGCAGCCACATCTATTTCGTCGATCGCTACGCAGACCATGGCTCCATCTATGATGTTGACTTTGACTGGATCGGCGAACGGGATCCAAAACCGGTTGGCGCGGGCCTCTACTATATCGACCACCTGACCCACAATGTGCACCGTGGCCGCATGGACCATTGGACCGGGTTTTACAAGCAGCTGTTCAACTTCACTCAGATTCGCTTCTTTGACATTGAAGGCCGACACACCGGCCTGTTCTCCCGGGCGCTCACCAGCCCTTGCGGCAAGATCCGGATCCCGATCAACGAATCGGCGGACGAGCACAGCCAGATCGAAGAGTATCTGAAAGAGTACAAGGGCGAGGGCATCCAGCATATCGCGTGCGGGGTGCATGACATTTATCAGACCGTTGAGGACTTGAAGGCAGACGGCTTGGAATTCATGCCGGCTCCGCCGGATGTGTATTACGAGAAGGTGGACGCAAGGCTCCCTGGCCACGGCGAACCGCTGGAGCGCATGAGGCAGAACGGGATCCTGGTTGACGGCGAAGGGGTCGTAGACGGCGGTTTGACAAAAGTGCTGCTGCAGATCTTCTCAAAAACCGTTATCGGTCCGATCTTCTTTGAGTTCATCCAGCGTAAGGGCGATGACGGTTTCGGCGAGGGGAACTTCCGCGCCCTGTTTGAGAGCATCGAGGAAGATCAGATCAGACGCGGGGTTTTGGCCGACGCCGGCTAACCTCAGCCGGCTAGAAATCCAAATCTGCGTATGAACGCGGCGGCGGCATGCCGCGGATGTGGTCCGCCAGGAGCGAACGGAAGGTGGGGCGGGACTTGATCCGCACATACCAGTCTTTTGCCGCCTCGTTCTCACTCCACGGCACATCGCCCAGATAGTCAATGCAGGACAGGTGAGCGGCGGCCGCAAGGTCGGCTGACGAGAACTCTTCGCCGCCCAGCCAGTTGCGCTTTTCCATGAGTGCACCAATGAGCGACAGATGAGGGCGGATGTTTTGCAGACCAGCGCGAACCGCCGTCATATTGGGCGCGCCTCCACCCTCCTCAGGCTTGGCAAAACGCCGCTCGATCTTCTCAGTGAGAATGGGCCGGCCCACCTCGCGGAAGAAGCGCACATCGAACCAAGCGATCAACCGGCGGGTTTCGGCCCGCTGAACAGGCGTTGCGCCCAGCAGGCTGCCCTTCCCATCCTTGGGGGTGCGGGTCTCTTCCAAGTATTCGCTCACCGCCTCGACGCCGCAAATCGCCGAGCCGTCATCGTCCACAAACACAGGAAGAATGCCCGAGGGGTTCAGGGTCAAAAAGGGCTGGCGTGGCGACCAGGGCAGCTCATCAGCCAATTCAACGCTGATCTCATGTTCTGCAAGCCACAGGCGGATGCGGCGGCAAAAGGGGTCCAGAGGATAGTGATGCAAGGTGGCCATGAGAGGAACCGGCGTTCAAAGGTGTTGGGTCGAGCCCCGACGTGGGCCGAAATTAGGGCTATATGATGGAAATCATGCTGAGCAGTTGCTTGCGGTTAACCCTTCCTCGGATATAGAAGCGGACAGCGGTCAAAGACAAGGCAATTCGCAAACCTTTATCAGCCGATTTGAGAGCCCTCAGCTGTGACCATCGAACAAGTCGTCATTCTTGCCCTGATCCAGGGCATCACGGAGTTCTTGCCGATCTCCTCATCGGGCCACCTGATCTTGCTGCCCATTCTCACCGGCTGGGCCGATCAGGGCCTGATCACCGACGTGATGGTGCACATGGGATCGTTCGTGGCTGTGATCGCTTACTTCTGGCGTGATGTACTGGATTTGCTGCGCGGCGCTCTCGATCTGGTGCGGCGGGTGGAAAGCGTAAACGCTCGCAAAGCGCTCTATATCATGCTCGCGACCATTCCAGCGGTCGTCTTCGGGCTGTTCGTGAAGGTCACCGGGATCATTGATGCTGTACGCGGCGCAGAGATTGTGGCCTGGAATGCGATAATCTTCGGCATTTTGCTCTATCTGGCCGACCGCTATGGCCCGCGGATCCATCGCATGGAAGATATTTCCCTCAAAACGGCCATGCTCATTGGTGTGGCTCAGGCGATCGCTATCATCCCCGGCACCAGCCGATCCGGCATCACGATGACGGCAGGACGCGCGCTTGGCATGACACGGCCGGAAGCGGCGCGATTTTCCTTCCTCTTGGGCCTGCCGGCTATCGGTGCGGCTGGCGTCCTGGTCTTATCGGAGGCCGTCGCCGAAGGCCAATCGATCTCAAGTGATGCCTGGCTTGCCGCGCTTTTGACGTTCTTTGCCGCCCTCGCAGCCATTGCCTTTTTGATGGCCTTAGTGAAGCGGATTAGTTTTCTGCCATTTGTGATATACCGCCTGGCGCTCGGCGGCGTTCTCTTATGGATGGTCTATTCGGGCATGCTGGCCTAGCGCGGAGGTGAGATTTTCACCTCTTGCCGCCGTGCACCGCTCTCAGTAGCGTGCAAGCGCTATTCCCTTCCGGAGCACAGACCCCCGTGAGTGGTGGACCGCGTACAGCAGCCAACTCGTTTCTTTCCGGGTCAAGCCAAGACCGGCCCGCGCTTGCGGCCACGCTTATGGTGTGCTCGCTGTTCGGACTTGGGTTTCAAGACGCTCTGGTAAAGTTCGCCGCCGACACGATCTCTCTTTGGCAGTTCCAGTTCCTGCGAGCGGCCTTCAATCTGACCTTCCTCTTGATCCTCGCGAAGATCATCTGGGGCACAAGCGCGGTGCCTCGTCCGGTGCGCCTCTGGGCCGTTGTGATGCGCAGCTGCTTCCTGGT
Organism: Pseudomonadota bacterium; assembly: GCA_039180225.1. Taxonomy (GTDB): domain Bacteria; phylum Pseudomonadota; class Alphaproteobacteria; order Rhizobiales; family CAJQND01; genus JAAEUE01. The sequence continues at coordinate 13,086 of JBCDDQ010000065.1, read as the reverse complement.
GGGTGCCATGATCTGCTTTTTCGGCGGCATCGCGTTCCTCAACCTGGCAAACATCGCGGCTGGGCTTTACACATTCCCCTTATTTGTGGCGCTCTTTTCCGCGCTCTTTCTGGGCGAAAAGGTCGGCATTCAGCGATCGACAGCCATCTTGGCAGGATTTGCGGGAACCTTATTGATCTTAAGGCCAGGCGCAGACGATTTCTCCCTCGTAAACCTGACGCCAGTAGGGGCGGGACTGTGCTACGCAGGGACCGTGCTGACCACGCGCAAGTTTTGCCGCGAGGAATCTCCAGCGACATTGGCCTATGGCGCAGCGCTGGCCTTCATACTGGCCGGCATACTTGGATTGGCCGTCTTTTCGCTGGAGCCGTTTCCCCAGCTTGCTCAAGACTGGCCTTATCTGTTCACAGGCTGGCGCGGGCTCACCTGGCAGGTGTTCCTGATTATCGTAACCTGTTCGGCCATTAATCTTTGCGCCAATATGTGCCTTTCCAAAGCCTATCAAACCGCAGAAGTGAGCTGGCTTGCCCCGTTCGACTATACCTATCTGATCTTTGCAGGCTTCTGGGGCTATATGCTGTGGGACCAGATCCCTGACCTTTTCTCCGTCATCGGCATGATGCTGATTGCAGGGTCGGGCGTGTTTGTGGCCTGGCGTGAACGTAAGCTCAAAGGGCCCAAGTCAGGCCGGTTTAAACAGCGTTGGCAGGCGCTGGCACGGATCCTCTTCGATCCAATCTAACCGGCTAGAGCGCGGGCCACCCAGTCAAGCCGGTCTTGGCCGAAGTGCATCTCGTCGCCCACAAACATGGTGGGCACACCAAACAATCCCCGTTCCACAGCCGCGCCGGTGACCTCGATCAGCTCTCCCTTGAATTGGGGGTCTTGAACGGCCGCGGTCACCTCAGCGGCATCAAATCCACCTTCGCTCAGAACCTCCCCGATCACGGTCACATCGTTCATGTCCTTCTGGTTTACCCAGATGGCCTCAAACATCACCTTGTCATACTCCGCCAACCTCCCAGCAGAACGGGCCCACATGGCGCCGCGCATCAGCGGGAGGGTGTTGATGATGAAGTAAGGGTTTTGCGAAAAGCTCACACCGTAGCGGGCAGCATGACGCTCAAGGTCGCCAAACATCCAGACGCCCTTGGCTTCGATCACCACCGGGCTCTGATTGCCGATGGCCTTGAAGACGCCGCCCAGCAAGATCGGGAATGGAACCAGCTGTGCGCCATGCTTCGCACACAGGTCCGGCAGCTGCGTCCAGGCCAGATATGCCGCAGGGCTGCCGTAGTCGTAGTAAAATTCCACCGTCTTCGTCATTGCGCCGCCTTTACCTGCGAGTGCCTACCACTCTTCCACATATGGCCGAACGTCCACCTCGAAGGTCCAGGCTCTTCTGGGCTGCGCGTGAAGGTTCCAATAGATTTCCGCCAAGTCGTCCGGTTGCATAACGCCGTCCGGTGGTCGTGTTTCAAACCAATCGGGAAAGATCTCTCGGGTCCACTTTGTGTCTATGGCCCCATCGATCACCACATGGGCCACGTGGATACCTTTGGGGCCCAGTTCGCGCGCCATACTTTGGGCAAGAGCACGCTTTGCATGCTTGCCGCCCGAAAACGCCGCAAAGCCCTCCCGGCCGCGCACACTGGCCGACGCCCCTGTGAACAAAATGGTGCCCTCGCCACGTTCAAGCATCCGCTTGGCCGCCTCGCGCCCCACGAGAAACGCACCAAAGGCACACATCTCCCAAACCTTGCGATAAACCCGGGCGGTGGTCTCGGTGATAGAGAAACGCACATTGCCACCCACATTGAAGACGCACACCTCAATGGGACCAATATCACGCTCGATGCGCTCAAACAGATCTATGACCTGATCTTCATCACGCGCATCAGAATGAAAACCCGTGGCGGATCCGCCCGCACCTTCGATAGCGGCCTGAACCTCTTCCAGATCGCCGCGCCGCCGGGTTATGACCACATGATAGCCTTCCCGAGCGAAGCGTTTGGCTATAGCTCCGCCCAGGAAATCTCCGGCCCCCACAATGAGGGCAACCTTGCGATCAGCTTCACCGCTCACGTTATGTTACCGCGCCGATCAGCAGCCATATTTCCGGAAACACCGCGCTCTGCGCTTGCGGCTATGCCTCCAGCGACGCTGGCAATGGCGGTACAGTTTCCGGCTGCAACGGCGGTTATAACCGGGTCGGATAACAATGTTGTGGCCGCCATAATATGGCTCACGGTAATAGCCGCCGCAGGCACCCGGGTGGTGGTGCCAACCGAACGGGCCATATGCGTTGCGGCAGTGCCAGCCATGCACATCGAGCACCAGGCCGTCCGCTTCAAAGTGCTTTTCAATCTGCAGCACATGCAAAGGCGTGGCCGCACCTGCCTGCACAGCCGATGTTTGGCCCAGTATGAAGAAAGCCCCCAGTACAGCAGCAAAGGCCAAGGACAGTCGTTTAAACATTGCGTTCTCCCTCTATTTAAACGGTTGCGTATGCGCCACCTCCCCGTCCCACCTTCATCCAATATCCAAGAGGCGTCAACCGGCGAGGTGAATACCCCCCTTCATTTTGTGCCTGCACAGCCGCCGAACAGCGGGCTTGACCTTTTGCTCTAATGAGGTCATGTATGCGCCCGGCATTAAGCCGTTGCGGGAGAGACCGTTGATGGACATCGTCCATCGTCGGCGCCGAAGGAGCAACCGCCCCGGAAACTCTCAGGCAAATGGACCGCAACAGGGCTAGCCGCTCTGGAGAGCAGCAACGTTTCCATTGACGAAAGCGTTGTTCACCGAAGGGGGTAAGCCGTGCACCGGGTCCAATATGGATCCAATGGCCGGTCAAATCTCTCAGGTTCTCTGACAGATGGGGCGATGCAGGCGCATGATTGCTCCCTGTATCGACAACCCGATGTTGGAGATGATGATGAGTGACGACACCCTACTGAAGCAAACACCCTTGCATTCCCGTCACGTCGCGCTTGGAGCCAAGATGGTGCCTTTCGCGGGCTACCACATGCCCGTGCAATATCCTGCAGGTATCATGGCCGAACACAAGCACACGCGCGCCGCCGCGGGCCTGTTTGATGTGTCACATATGGGACAATGCTTCTTGCGCGGCACCGACCATGCCACCACTGCCCGTGCTCTTGAAGCCCTGACACCGGGAGACTTCCGGGCCCTGGAACCCGGACAGCAGACCTATACGCAATTCACCAATGATGCCGGCGGCATCCTGGACGACCTCATGGTGACGCGGCCCGCAGGCGAGGGTGCCGACGGCAGTCTCTTCCTCGTGGTCAACGCGGCCTGCAAGGATGCCGACTTCGCACGTCTGGAAGCGGGCATGCCGGATGATGTCAGCGTTGAGATTTTAAGCGACAAAGCGCTGTTGGCCTTGCAAGGTCCCAGCGCCCATGATGTGATGTCACGGCTCGGCCCCGACGCTGCCGAGATGAGCTTCATGCAGGCGATGTCTTGCACCGTCGCCGGCTTGGCCTGTCATGTCTCGCGGTCGGGCTATACCGGTGAAGACGGCTTTGAGATCTCTGTGAGCAATGACGATGCCGGTGCTTTGATGGATGCGCTTTTGGAGCAGGCGGACGTGGAACCGATCGGGCTGGGCGCCAGAGATTCCCTGCGACTCGAAGCGGGCTTGTGCCTTTACGGCCATGATATTGATGAAACCACCAGCCCCATTGAGGCTGGCCTCATTTGGTCGGTGGGCAAACGCCGCCGCGCCGAGGGCGGCTTTCCAGGCGCAGAACGCGTGCAGCGAGAGATTGCGGGCGAGCGCTCAAGAATTCGTGTTGGGTTAACACCGCAGGGCCGCGCCCCCGCACGTGAAGGCACGGTTATCGAAAAGGACGGCGTCCAGATTGGCGTGGTGACCTCAGGAGGCTTCGGCCCCACTGTGGGCGGGCCGGTGGCCATGGGATATGTGTCGTTTGAACACCGCGCGCCAGGCACACAAGTGGATCTCGTCGTCCGCGGCAAGCCGCTTCCGGCCACAATCACCAAAATGCCATTTGCACCACACCGTTATCGGCGCTGAAATCATCATCTTATCTAGGGAAGGAAAAAACGATGAGCACTTTGAAATTTACCGAAGACCATGAATGGATCCGCGTTGACGGCGACATTGCCACAGTTGGCATCACCATCCATGCGCAGGAACAGCTGGGCGACGTGGTGTTCGTGGACCTGCCGGACGTTGGCAGTTCGGTTGAAAAGGGCGGCGATGCAGCCGTTGTGGAATCGGTGAAAGCGGCCAGCGACGTTTATGCGCCGATTGACGGAGAGATCGTCGAGGTCAATGGCGCTTTGGTGGACGATCCCAGCCTGGTGAACTCTGATGCACAAGGGGGAGGCTGGTTCATGAAGGTGAAGGTCGCCGACGCCGGCCAGCTGGATGGCCTTATGGACGAGGCTGCCTATCAGGCACACATCGCCGAGTAACATCAGAAAGACTATCGTTCAGGAGAACACGTGATGGGTCAAAAACGCTTGCGCCTGACAGATCTGCAATCCGGGGCCAACTTCATCCCGCGCCACATTGGACCGCGCGATGCGGAAATCGACAGCATGCTGGAAACAGTGGGCGCAAGCTCGCTCGACGATCTTCTGGATAAGGTGGTGCCAAAAGCCATCCGCACCTCTTCGGCGCCCAATCTGCCGGCACCCTTGAGTGAGCGGAACACCCTATCGGATCTGCGCCGCATGGCCGGACGCAACCAGGTGTTCACCTCGATGATCGGCATGGGCTACTACGGCTCCACAACGCCCAAGGTGGTGCTGCGCCGGCTTCTGGAGAGCCCAGGATGGTATACCGCCTATACACCCTATCAGGCCGAGGTCAGCCAAGGGCGCCTCGAGGCGCTTTTGAACTATCAGCAGATGGTGTCTGACCTGACCGGGCTGGAGCTGGCCAATGCCTCGCTTCTGGATGAGGGTACGGCTGCGGCCGAAGCCATGGCCATGGTGCAGCGCCTGTCCAAGAAGAAAACCTTAACCTTCTTCGTGGACCGCGATACCCACCCGCAAACCATTGCGGTGATACAGACGCGGGCCAAAGCGTTTGATTATGAAGTGGTCATTGGAGATCCTCTCACTGAGCTGAACGCCGATGCCGTGTTTGGTGCGCTCCTGTCCTACCCGGGCTCCAGCGGCAGCGTGCGTGATTTCAGGGCCATCAACAAAGCCCTGCATGACGCCAGTGCCTTCTCCATCATGGCCACTGATTTGATGGCCTGCGCATTGTTGACACCACCGGGCGAGCTGGGGGCTGATGTGGCCATTGGCAACAGCCAGCGCTTTGGGGTGCCTATGGGCTATGGCGGACCGCATGCTGCATTCTTTGCCTGCAAGGATGAGTTCAAACGGTCCATCCCCGGCCGCATCATTGGGGTGTCGGTGGACAGTGCCGGCAAGCCGGCCCTGCGCATGGCTCTGCAAACCCGCGAACAGCATATCCGCCGCGAAAAGGCCAACAGCAACATTTGCACAGCCCAGGTTCTGCTGGCGGTGATTGCGGGCTGCTATGCGGTTTATCACGGACCTGAAGGCATCCGGAAATCGGCTCAGCGCGCTCATCGCTACGCTCAGATCTGCGCCGCGGCGATTGAAAGCTATGGCTTTGAAGTGATCACCGATGCGTACTTTGACACCATCACCGTGAAGGCGCCGGGCCGCGCACCGTCGATCCTCGCCAAAGCGCGGGAGAAGCGGATCAATCTGCGCTTCGTGGACGCCGACCATCTGGGCATCTCGTTCGACACCACCACACGGCGTTCGGAAGTGGAGCGGCTTTTGTCGTGCTTTAGAACATCTGCCATGAAGGGGGTAACGCTGGATGATCTGGACGAGCAGGCGGAGGAGTGCATCCCCGAAGCCCTGCGCCGCACCAGCGCATATCTGACCCATCCCGTGTTCTCCATGTACCGCAGCGAAACCGAAATGCTGCGCTATCTGAGGCGCCTGCAGGAAAAGGATGTGGCGCTCGATCGTTCCATGATCCCGCTTGGCTCCTGCACCATGAAGTTGAACGGCACCACTGAGATGATACCGATCACCTTCAAAGAGTTTGCCATGATGCACCCGTTTGCTCCTCTGGAGCAGGCGCAGGGCTATCAGCAGCTGTTTGAGGAGCTGGAATTCATGCTCTGCGAGATCACTGGATTTGATGCCGTCTCCCTACAGCCGAACGCCGGCAGCCAGGGTGAGTATTCGGGCCTTCTGACCATTCAAAAATACCATGAGGCGCGCGGTGAAGGACACCGCAACATCTGCCTCATACCGATGTCGGCCCACGGAACCAACCCAGCGTCCGCTGTCATGGCGGGCATGAAGGTGGTGGTCGTCAAGTGCGATGAGAACGGCAACGTGGATGTGGACGATCTGAAAGCCAAAGCGGAAGAACACACCAGCAATCTTGCCGCTCTGATGGTCACCTACCCCTCAACCCACGGCGTGTTCGAGGAGGCGATCAAAGAGATCTGTCAGATCATTCACGACAATGGCGGGCAGGTCTATCTTGACGGCGCAAACCTCAATGCGCTTGTGGGCATTGTCAAGCCCGCAGAGGTCGGGGCCGATGTGTGTCATATGAATCTGCATAAAACCTTCTGCATCCCACATGGGGGTGGCGGACCCGGCGTCGGACCGATCGGCGTGCGAGCTCACCTGGCGCCCTATCTGCCGGACCATAATGTGGTGGACGGCGTGAATCCGGCTTCGGCTGGTAAGGAAACCATCGGACAGGTGTCGGCAGCGCCATGGGGTTCTGCGTCGATCCTGCCTATCTCCTGGGCCTATATCGCCATGATGGGAACCGAAGGCTTGACCCGGGCCACGGCGGTGGCCATCTTGAACGCCAACTATATGGCCAAGCGGCTGAACGACCATTTCCCGGTCGTGTACACCGGCCCCGGTGGCTTCGTGGCGCATGAGTGCATTATTGACATGCGCGGCCTTAAAGAGAGCTGCGGGATCACCGTGGAGGATGTTGCCAAGCGCCTGGTGGATTATGGCTTCCATGCGCCCACAATGTCATGGCCAGTGGTGGAAACCATGATGGTGGAACCCACCGAATCGGAATCCAAAGCGGAGATGGACCGCTTCTGTGATGCCATGATCCAGATCCGCAAAGAGATCGCGGAGGTGGAAAGTGGCGCCGCTGATCCTCAGAATAACCTCCTCAAGAACGCACCCCACACCCAGGATCTGCTGGTGGAGGACTGGGACCGGCCCTATTCCAAAAAGCAGGCCTTCTTCCCCCTGCCGTTCGTGCAGGCGGATAAGTACTGGCCGCCCGTTGGACGGGTGGACAATGTGGCTGGCGACCGCAATCTGGTGTGCAGCTGCCCGCCGCTTGAGGAATATCTGGAAGCCGCGGAGTAGCGGCCGCCTAAAGCTTGGCCAAGCGCGCCTGGGCGCCGCGTTCGATTGCGGCGGTGGTGAGCTTGTCCAGGCCAAGGGCATCGCGCAACATGGCCAGGAACCGGATCTCCTCGCGCTCCACCTGATGGTCCACGGCGGCCACCTCGACGGCCAGCGCATAGGCGCACTCATGAAGCGAGGGCGGCAAGTCTGTCTGAACCAGGCCTAAAACGGCATCCAGGCCGCCATCGGTGCTGACAATCTCGCCACACTCCTGGGCCACATAGACCAGGCGTTCGGGATCGAAGTCTGAAAACACAGGCCAGGTCTGGACTATGCGCCCGATCCGCTGCAGCTCAGAATCTCTGATGGCCCGGTCAACGCCGGCCATTGTTACCATGATATAGATGAGGGCCTGATGGTGGCCGATGGTCTTGCTCATGCTCGCAATTTCCGATTGAGAGTTTGAATTTGGCGCGGACACTAGTTCCTCATCTCGGCTGCGGCAAGGAATTCCTGTGTCGCATCAATGGCCTCCACAAGCCCCATGCGCTCCACCTCCAAAACACCAGGAAACGCAGTGGTAAACCGGGTGGCCAGACGGGAATCGAGCACCACAAAGACACCCTTGTCGCCGCGGCCGCGAATCAAACGACCAAAGGCCTGGCGCAACTTCAGGCGAACCAGCATGTCCGTCCAGGTGCTGCCCCCAAACGTCTTCTGACGCGCCCGGTGCAGGATATTGGGTTGGGGCCAGGGCACCCGATCAAGCACAATAAGCTGCAAGGCCTCGCCCGGCACATCCACTCCATCTCTCACCGCATCGGTACCCAGAAGGCAGCTGTCTTTCTCTGCACGGAAAAGGTCAACCAGGGTGCCCGTGTCCACCGGATCCACATGCTGGGCGAAAAGGCTGATGCCTTCAGAGGCCAGAGGCGCAGCCAGGCGCTTATAGGTTTCGCGCAGGCGGAAGATGGCGGTGAACAAGCCAAGGGCGCCGCCGCCAGCCGCCAGGAACAGCTCTCGATACGCCGCGGCGACCTGGTCAACACTCTCCCGGTTGACATCGTTCACCACGATGATGCGGGCTTGAGCTGCGTAGTCAAAGGGCGAATCATAGGCATACCGGCTGACCGGGAAGGGCAGATGGGCGGCGCCGGTGCGCATCTCCGCATTCTGCCAGTCGTCCGGCATGTCCGGCGGGCGATCCTTCAGGGTGGCAGACGTGATGACCACCCCATCGGTTTGCTCCAACACCGCTTCAGAAAACGGGATAGTGGGGTCGAGCCAATGAGAGTGCATGCCCACATCCACCTCCCGGCCCCAGGCCGTCTCGATGGCAAACCAGTCCACGAACCCGTCGGCCCGCTCCAGCTCAAGTTGCTCCAGCATGCCGACCCAGGCAGTCAGTGTAAGTTCGGCGCGGCGGCGCAGCCCCCGGGAGATGGAATCGATGCGCGCACGCTCCGAAGTGTCGAGCTCGGAGGCCTCGTCGGCCAGACGTGCGCTGAGCGCCGCCGCCAGCGCCTTCATAGGCTGGACCAGGTCAATCAATGCTGCCTGAAGATCGCGCGCCAGCTCAATGAGGCCCGGCACAGGGGGGCGGCAATCGGTTTCCAGATTGTACATGCCCTCATTGGTGCGGGCCTGCACCTGAGTGCGCACGCTGGCGAGAAAAGTCTCGGTCATACCCTCCGGACTGCCGGCGGCCACCCGCTGTTGCCAGCCAGGCCCCGGCAACACGTTGGCCTTGGTGCCGATCTCGCGTACCAGCTCCTTCTCTCGGCCTTCGCCTTCCTCGGCAAGATCCCCCAACCGGTCGCGCAAAGACCGCCCGCGCCGGCCGCGTGTTTCCGGCCCCTTAAGCCAGCGCCTCAGCTCGGAGGCTTCCAAGCCGGTCAGGTGGCCGGCAAAGGCACTGTCGGCCGCGTCGAACAGATGGTGACCCTCGTCAAACACGAGCCGGCGGATGCCGCCCGATGCGCTTTGCTCTTCATCGGTTTCCGGTGCGCCCAAAGCGCTCTCCAGGGCCGCCTGAACCATCACCAGAGCGTGGTTGGCCACCACAATGTCGGCCTTGCGCGAAGCGCGCCCCGCCTTCTCCACAAAGCACTTGCGATAGTGCGGGCAGGCCGAATAGATGCACTCGCCCCGCCGGTCTGTGAGCCCTAAGCTCTGGGGCGAGAGTTGCCGGTCGCCGCCACCAGGGGCGAGGTCATTGAACAGGGTCATGAGCCAGGCCGGGAAATCCCCGCCCACCATGTCGCCGTCCTTCGAATAGCGGGCCCAGCGCGAGATCAGCGCAGCCAACAGGGCGCCTTTGGGGTTGCCGGTGTTCAGGCGACCGAAGCGTTCCTGCAGATTGAGCAGACACACATAGTTTTCCCTGCCCTTGCGGATCACCACCTTATGTTTTCGCATTTCTGGGTCAGGAAAGAGCCGGGCGGTCTCTTGTTCCAGCTGACGCTGCAGGTTTTTGGTGTACGTGGAAATCCAAGCCGTGCCGGAGTTCTTGGCCGCCCATACGCTGGCCGGTGCCAGATACCCCAAGGTTTTGCCGAGGCCCGTGCCGGCTTCCGATAGTATGATGCGGCCCTCCTTGGGCACATTGAGAGGGGCGAAGGCGTGTGCCACCTGGGCGGCATATTCCTGCTGCTCCAGGCGCTGTTCGGCGTCCGCATCCAGCATGTGGCAGAGCGCCTCCATTGCCTCCTCGCCGCTCACCGGTTCGTTCCCCGGCTGAGGCCTGGGGCCGCCTTCGTCCCAATCGGGCAATCGGTCCCAGACATTGAGGCCGGTGCCGAAGGTTGAAAGATCAAACTTGGCCCCGGTGGCCTCCAGCGCCGCCATAACCGGGCGGGACCAGGGCCAATTGGTCCGCTCCAGAAAGGCGGCCACCTGGGCCGTTTCTCTGATATTGGGGTAGTTGGGCCCAATCCCATGCCCCAGCAGGGCTCTGACGCATCGCCTCAGGAGACCGCTCGGCTCCATGCCCAACTCACCTGCCGGAAAGCCCAAGGCCCGGGCCAGGCCAAGCGGCGTTGGCAAAGCGAACTTGGCCGGCATGAGAAACGCAAAGAGTTCGGCCACATCCAGATGACGCTGTTCCAGACAGCTGCGCTGCTGCGCCTGGCCGGCCTCGCAGACAAAGGCGAGCCGGCGCACCAGAAAGCCGGCATGGCAGATCAGGTGAGGGCCCTTGGCAAGTTGATCGAGAGCCGATTTGGCATCAAACACCTCCGGCTCTGCCCCCGGCGCGGCAATAATTGCGGACACGCCGGACTGCACGGCCACCGGTATCCGGTCAACCATTTGCGCAGCCAAATCCAGATTGTCTTTGCCGGGACCGGTCAACTGATGTATCTGCTCATCGCGAATATCAAATAGGGCGCACACCCTAGCCGATGATGATGGCTATTCGACACCCCCGAATTTGCACCCACGAAGGTTTACTGCAGGCACCGGTACGATGAACGATCAGATGACGCTTTTGAAGAGCGAAGCAGAAGTTTCCAAGGCATGGCCCTTTGAAGAGGCCCGCAAACTCCTGGAGCGACTGGAGAAGGGCAAGACATCGCCGGATGAGATCCTGTTTGAGACCGGCTATGGCCCGTCCGGCCTGCCGCATATCGGAACCTTCGGGGAAGTGGCCCGCACTTCGATGGTACGCCATGCCTTCTCCATCCTGTCGGATATACCCACCAGGCTTATCTGCTTTTCCGACGATATGGATGCTCTGCGCAAAGTGCCGGACAATGTGCCCAATCAAGAGGCCATGGCGGAGCATCTGGGCAGGCCGTTAACCAAGGTGCCGGATCCCTTTTCGGATGATTACGAGAGCTTTGCTCACCACAACAATGCGCGCTTGCGCCGGTTCCTGGATCAGTTCGGATTTGAGTATGAGTTCGCCAGCGCCACAGACTATTACGCATCCGGGCGTTTTGATGAAACTCTGCTCAGGATGCTGGACGTCTATGACGCGGTGATGGACATTATCCTGCCCACTTTGGGCCCTGAACGCCGAGCCACTTATTCGCCGTTCTTGCCGATCTGCCCGCGCACAGGCACCGTGTTGCAAGTGCCCATGCTTGAGCGCAACCCGTCCAAGGGCACGGTGGTCTATGAAGATCCGGAAACTTCAGAGAAGGTGGAGGTTCCCGTAACCGGCGGTGCCGTGAAGTGTCAGTGGAAGGCCGACTGGGCCCTGCGCTGGGCAGCGCTGCGGATCGACTATGAGATGGCCGGCAAGGACCTGATCGACTCTGTCCGGCTGTCTAGCCGGATCTGCAAAGCGCTCGGTTCCGAGCCGCCGGAAGGCTTCAACTATGAGCTGTTCCTGGACGAGAACGGCGAGAAGATCTCCAAATCCCGCGGCAACGGTCTCACCATCGATGAATGGCTGCGCTACGCCAGCCCGGAGAGCCTGCAGCTCTACATGTACCAAGGGCCGCGCAAAGCCAAACGGCTGTTCTTTGATGTGATCCCCAAGAACGTGGATGAGTATCTCACCTTCCTTTCGAAGTATGATGCCCAGGAGCTGAAAGACCAGATCTCCAATCCGGTCTGGCATATTCACGCAGGCGCGCCTTCGGCAGCCGATGTGCCAGTGAGCTTTGCCCTGCTGCTCAACTTGGTGAGCGCGTCCAACTCCCATGACAAAGAGACGCTGTGGGGCTTTATCCAGCGTTATGCGCCGGAGAGTTCAGCTGCTGAGAACCCCAAGCTGGATGAAATGGTGGGCTATGCCATCGCCTATTATGAGGATTTCGTGCGGCCGGCCAAAACCTACCGGGCTGCGACAGACCAGGAACGCGCCGCGTTTGAGGATTTAAGCACCAAACTGGCGAACGTTGAGGCCGGCACCTCGGCGGAAGACATTCAAACCCTGGTCTATGAGGTGGGCAAAGCCCATGGCTTTGAACAGCTCAGAGACTGGTTCAAAGCACTCTACGAGGTTTTACTCGGCCAATCTCAGGGCCCGCGCTTTGGCGGATTTGTGGCGCTCTACGGGATTGAAGAGACGCGCGCGCTGATCACCGAAGGGTTGGCCGGGAAGCTGGGGTGAGGAAACGCCGCGCCCTGACGTCTTGTCCGTCGTCCCCGCGAAAGCGGGGACCCATAGCTCATACCTTTGCCTCGGCTGAGAAGGTCCTCGCTTTCGCAAGGACGCGGGAAGCACTACTGGCTGGCCCAAATGATGCGGGACATCCACACCACATCGTCATTGTCCACTGAGCGCACCCCATGTTCGGGATTGACGGATTCCAGCTCAATACGCCGCGCATTCTGGTTTTTCAGCACCTTGGCCATCACCTCTCCATGGACGGTTTTGACCACCACACGGTCTCCGACCCGTACAGACACGTTGGGAGACACAATAATCGTATCTCCCGAGCGGTATGCCGGCTCCATGCTGTCACCGGAGATCTGCAGAGCATAGGTGTTCTCATCGGAAATATTCGGAAACAGGATCTGCTCCCAGCCCTCCCCAGTGGGAAAGCCGCCATCGTCAAACAATCCGCCCCGCCCAGCCTGCGCAAAGCCGATCAATGGGACGGTCTTCAGACGCCGCGCTCTCGACTTGGAGCTTTTGTCCACCAGGGCCGCGAATTGATCGATCGGCTCACCGGTCACCCGCAGGATCTTGGAGATGCTCTCCGTTGAGGGCCAGCGCTCGCGCCCGTCCGGGGAGATCCG
>JBCDDQ010000064.1:0-18749 GCA_039180225.1 Pseudomonadota bacterium | reverse complement strand
CACAGAGTGTCAGAAGGTCATTGACCGGACCGAAGCCTAGGATTAGCCGGTCGGCGTTTGCAAGCGGCTCAAAATCCATGTTGGCAAGAATGGCCTGAGACGTTCTTTTGATGTTCTTGGCTTGTTGTACCTCGTTCCAACCTGGGATCACGCAGGATTGCAAGGTTTTCGCACTTCAACGCTCCCTTGGTAAGAGAGAGGCCGGTGGTTCCATTGCACCCGTGGGCACCAGTTTTTCGACGCTCTCCCCCCTCACCCCATCCGAAACCGCTGCCGATAGTCACTCGGCGACACACTCACCTGGCGCATGAACGCGCGGCGCATGCGTTCCTCGTCGTGAAACCCGCAGCGCGCCGCCACCACCTTTACGCCCCTTGCCGTCGTCTCCAGCTGCTCGCGCGCCGCCTCCACCCGCATGGCCTCAACCGCCTTGGCCGGGGTCGCTCCCGTCGCCGCCGTGTAAAGGCGGTGAAAGCTGCGCACGCTCATGTTCTCCTGCTCCGCAAGACGTTCCACCCGCAGATTATGCTTCAGATGCTCCGCAATCCACTGATGCAACCGCTCAAACCTCGCCGATCCGCTCTGCCTCTGGCGCTCCAGCGCCGGACTGAATTGAGATTGTCCCCCCGGGCGCACCATGTACGTGACCAGTGACCGGGCCCGCTTCAGGGCGGCGTCTTGCCCGAGATCTTCAGCCACCATCGCCAGGGCCATGTCGGTGCCGGCGGTCACGCCGGCGGACGTCCAGATGTGCCCATCCTTGATGTAGATCGGATCAACCTCCACCCGCACATTGGGAAACGCGTCAATCAGCGCCGCACAATCTTCCCAATGGGTCACCGCACGCCGCCCATCCAAAAGCCCCGTTGCGGCCAGCACCAAGGCGCCTGAGCAGATCGAACACACACGCCTGGACTGATCAGCGAGCGCCGCAACCGCCTCTACGAAGGGCGCGTCCTTCATGCAAACATAAGCGCCATCGCCGCCCACAATGATCAGCGTATCAATCGGGCGCGCGCCCACATCAGCCAGCGCAACGGTGTCCACGGCAAGCAGCGTGTCCGTCTCCACCCTGCCCCCATCGCGCGATGCGATCACCACCTCATAGCCCAGCACGTCAGACCCCGGCCGCTCCGCCCAGGCCAGCACCTGCAAAGGCCCGGCAAGATCAAGCAGCGCGATTTCCGGATAGACCACAAACACCACACAGAGCGGCGCCGGCGCCCGGTCAGAGCGATTGGCAGAAAAGGAGGTCATGTTGGCATTTATGCCAAAGGCCGTTTTGCTAGTCTATCACCGTCTTTCTCTCTCAACTGAGCCCGAAAGGAGCCCTCATGAAAACGCTTGCCGCTCTTGTCTTTCCAGGCTTCCAGACACTGGATCTCTATGGGCCTCTCGAAATGCTCGGAGATCATGATGTGGGCGCGGTGGACATTAAGATTGTCGCTGAGAGCGCCGAGCCGGTGCCGAGCTATCACGGCATCCGGACCGCCGTGGACCGAACACTCGCCGACAGCACCGCATACGATCTTGTCCTCATCCCAGGCGGCGACAGCGCACCGCTTGATCCGGTGAATGAGGCCATCAACAGCTGGATCATCGAAACCTCAAGCCAGGCTGACTACGTTATGGCCGTGTGCACGGGCACCGTGCTGCTCGCCACCACAGGGCTTCTTGACGGCCGGCGCGCAACAACCAACAAGAAAGACTATACTGCCACCGTCCCCTATGGGCCGAATGTGGACTGGGTGCCGAAAGCCCGGTGGGTTGAAGATGGAAAGTTCTTCACATCTTCAGGCGTCTCGGCGGGCATGGATATGAGCTTGGCCGTGATGGCCAAACTGTTCGGCCAGGAGGCTGCTGAGGCGATTGCCGTCGGCACCGAATATGAATGGCACCAAGATCCAGGCTGGGACCCCTTCGCCGCACGTGCTGGCCTCGTCTGAGGTCAATTTGCCCCATGAAAAGGGGCGCACTTGTGCTGGACATGACGCTGCATTCGTGCGACCCATCGGGTGATGGTGCTCGACCAGTTGAGTCGGCTGAAAAGGGAACACGGTGCGGGCGTTAAGCCCTAGTCCGTGACTGCCCCCGCAACTGTGAGCGGCGAGCAACCCCGACGAACACCACTGAGCCTGTTGGTTCGGGAAGGTTCGGGGACGCAATGACCCGCAAGTCAGGAGACCTGCCATCTCGGATGCGCATTCACGCGCATCTCAGTCACCTTAACCTGGGCGGGGCGCCCCGGGACGGAGAGACGCCAGATGGACCATCACGGCCCTGACACATCACCGGCTCCCTTGTGCCCCCTCCCTTTTGCGCGGAGGGCGCGATGCTTTTGGAACGAACCATATCTCAACTGGCCGTAGGCCCAGTGGCGCACGCCTTGGCGCTGCAATTGGCACAACTTGGATATATGCAATGGATTTCCGGTCTGCCTGGCCGAGCAGACTATGAGCGCGCGGCGCTCCATGCTTATGAAGTGGCAATCCCCCACGCGGCCGCTTCACCGGCCGTTGCTGAATTCTGTGACCTGTTGATGAGATCGGTAGAAGAGCCCCTCACGCCACTGCCGCTTTCCATGCCCCCAAGAAAGCGGCGCGGCGGTGCGGATGCCCGGCGCTCAGACAGGGTGGCGCTGAAGGGCATGACACGCACCGCCAAGAGGTGAGCTTCCACCCCGCATATGCTGTGCCGCATCGAGCGACCAGCCTCAGCCCGCCATTACAGCCATAACGCCTGCCGTGCGCGCCCGCACATCCGGCGGGGCAAGGCAGCTGGCCACCGCCTCACGGCCGGGTGCGCCGGAAAACGGCAGCACAAGCTGAGGGGGGCTGTGGTTGGCCGGGCAATGAACAATCAGCTCTTGCGGCCCCATGGCCGCCAGGTTCAAAATCGCGCTTGAACGCGTCATGAAAAAGAGCGGCGCGGAGGTCTCCGCCAGCTCCGCCCGCACGCGATCCATAAGCTCAGATTGCGTGGCCTCATCCATGCCCTCCTCCACCATGTCCACGATCAGCACTTGGCGCCCCCGGCTTGCCAGTGCGCCCATAAGAACGTCCAATGCACCAGCGCTGCCGGCCTGCCTGGCGTCCAGCCGGTCCAGCCCGAGATACGAGGCGCCAGGAACATGCTGCGCCAGCGCCTCGGCCAGCCGGGTCTTACCGCAGCCCAGGGGGCCGGTGATGTAGGTGAGTGGGGCAAGGTGATCTAGCGCGAATGTCTCCCCGCCCCAAGGCCATGGCAGGGCAAAGCGCACAGACTGCCCGGCCCGGCGGCCGCGCCCTTTAACCAGATCAACCCTGCGCGCACGCACCTTTCCGAGGGTCACGCCAATTCGGTGCAGTTCGCGCTCAAGCTTGCTCTGATGCACGTCCAAGGCGTGCGCCATGCCGTCCGCATCACTCTCCAACACCGCACCGATCTGTTTCAGACCAATGCCCAGATGGCGCAGGTTGGCGATGGCGGACGCCCGTTTCATGTGCTCGGGACCATACGCGCGCCAGCCAGCTTCGCTGCGCACAGGTGATAAGAGACCCTGCGCTTCGTAGAGCCGGAGTGCCTTCACGGAAACGCCCAGCTTTCGGGCCGCTTCTGCGGGGCTCAAGAAAACCTCTTTTTTGGACATAAGTAACCTCAATCTAGACAATTTTGACCCTTATCCGCCCGTCCCCAGGGGTCAGGTCAAGGTCACTTTGGGCGAGCTGGCAACATTTCGTTAACCATAACACTTCTATGATTCTCCTATGATTGCGGGACAGACTGAAGCTAAACGGCTGCCGATGGCCTACGCTGGCTACTCCCTCTCCTTAGCGTGCCTGGGATGGGCGTTGGCCTTAGAAGCGGGATGGACCTCTTCCAATCCGTTCGCCTTGGACAAATCGAAACTGGCGCGGCTCGCTGATGGCAGCCCATTGCCAAATCCGCCGGTCTTCCACCTGGAAACGGCCGAGCGCACCGATGCGCGCCTGCCGGCATTCCGTGCAGATCCACAGCCCCTGGGGCACTCGCGCTACGGCACCAGGGTCAGGACACACCACACACCGAAACATTTCGGCCATCTGAGGTTTGCCTCTCTGGGCCAGGGCGCGGCATACCAGCCGGCGCCGGAAAAGGCGGCCTACAATGTGCCGTCGCTGGATTCCCTGCATCCCGTGCGGGCGAACCTCGGCATCGATGAAAACACGGCCAAGTATGTTTGGGACGGTATCCCGTCCCATGCCCCCCTCACCAAAGAGGTTAAGCTGACCCGGCAGGCGCATTGTCTGGCCCTTGCCATCTATTTTGAGGCCCGCGGGGAAAGCGAGGACGGACAAGTGGCTGTCTCTCAGGTCATCTTGAACCGGGTTGAAAGCAAGCGTTACCCCAACACGATCTGCGGCGTGGTCTATCAGAACGCCCATATGCGCAACCGTTGCCAGTTCTCGTTCACCTGCGACGGCAAGCCGGAGCACCCGAAAGAAGCCAAGATGTGGCGCCAGGCCAAGAGACTCGCCACCCAGATGCTCTGCGGGTCGGAATGTGCGCTTGATCCGCTCGCCCCAAAGGGCGGAGTGCGCGAAGCCACCCATTATCATGCCACCTATGTGAGGCCGGGCTGGAGCTACCGCCTGAGACCCGTGGGCCGCATAGGCTTGCACAAGTTCTACACCTACAAAACGCCGCGTTCTTAACAGGCTGATCAGTGCTGACCAATCCTGTCAGCAGGCACCCTTGGGCGCGCGCCTGACTTTGCGCTACTCTCAGCGCCGTTATGAGACTGGTGGCCTGGAACTGCAATATGGCGCTGCATCGCAAGTTCGATGCGCTGATGCGTCTGAAGCCCGACGTGGCGGTGATTTCCGAGTGCGCCGACCTGGAACGCCTCGCCGCACGCGGTGCCGATGCGTTTCTCCAGGGCAGTCCTGTGTGGATGGGCGAGAACCCAAACAAGGGCCTGGCGGTGTTCACGTTCAACGGCTATACCGCGCGCCTTTTCCAGCCCCATCATCCCACCTTGCGCTACATTGCGCCGGTCCAAATTGACGGGCCCCTGCCCTTCAATCTTTTGGCTGTCTGGGCTCAAAACGCCAGCGGTGGCAACACGCGCAAGCATCAGTTGGGCCCGCTGCGCCGGGCGCTTGCGAAGTACGCACCGGATTTCCTGCAACATCCCTCCGTCATCGCGGGCGATCTCAACAACAATGTCATTTGGGACCGCCCGGGCTGGCGCATCAATCACATGGCCCAGGTGGCGATAATGGAAAAGCTAGGCTTGGTCAGCGTCTATCATGCGCTCTCAGAGGAAGCGAACGGTGAAGAAACCGTGCCGACGCATTATTGGCGGGACCGCAAGAAGGACGGGCCAACCTACCACATAGACTACATCTTCGCGCCCCGTCCCTGGCTGACACGCATAAAGGAGTTTCAGGTTGGCACCTTTGAGGACTGGTGCGGTTCACGGCTTAGCGATCATGTGCCCCTGGTGATGGAGGTGCAGACTGACGCCGCCGGTTAACCGGTCCAGCCCAAACCCGCTGAGATGCAGTTCATGGAGACCAGCAAGGGCACCAGCGTCTCCTGGCGCGCCTCAGCAGCACCTGATCCCGCGCGGTGCTCGGCCAGCAATTCCACCTGCCATCTGTTCGCCTGATTGATCCTGGCCAGCTTGGACTCCAGTCGGTGCCGCAGGGCCGGAAAGCGCTCACCCAATTCCGCCGCTCCAGACAGGCGCAGAACATGTGCACAGGTCAGGGAATACTCCGCTTGGATCTGTCCGAAAATCGTCTCGGCAGCCTCGCGGCAAGACACCAGCTCGCAGTAGCGGGCGCCGATGTCCATATCGGCGTGGTACAGCGACTTCTCCACCTCATCCACCACCAGGCGAAACTCTCTTGACCTCTCGAACATCTCCGCAAGCCGTTCGGCGCCCGCAGCACCTCTGATGCGCAAAAAACTCTCTAAGGCCGTGCCGAAGCCGTACCACCCGGAGATCAAGTGCCGGTTCTGGCTCCAGGCGAACACCCAGGGGATCGCCCGCAGGTCGTCAAGGCTCGCGGCCCCAAAACGCCGCGCAGGCCGTGAACCTATATTGAGCAGCGCCAGCTCTTCCACCGGACTGGCTTCCAAGAAATAGGTCAAGAAATCCGGTTGCCGCAAAAGTGTCTGATAGGCCGTTTGCGAGAGGCCGGCCAGCGCATCAATGGCCTCATCAAACTCTGGATTGTGCATGTCCTCGCGTTCATAGGGCGACTTCACCGTATGCGCCAGCACGCTGGCTGCGAGGATCTCCAGTTGATAGTTGGCCGTCCCGCGGTTGGCATATTTTGAGGAGACAACTTCGCCCTGTTCGGTCATGCGCAAGCGTCCGGCCACTGTGCCTGAGGGTTGTGCGGCGATCGCCCGCCCGGTGGGCGCTCCGCCCCGGCTGACCGAGCCGCCACGACCATGAAAGAACCCCACATCGACGCCGGCTTTGGCACACACTTTGGTAATGGATTTTTGCGCCTTTATGAGCTCCCATGACGAGCACAGGAAACCGCCGTCTTTGTTGGAATCCGAATATCCCAGCATCACCTCAAACTGATTGCCGCCCGCCCTGATGGCCCGGCGCACCGCAGGAACGGCAAACAAGTCGGTGAGGATTTTCGGTGCTGCGCGCAAATCTTCAATGGTTTCAAACAAAGGCACAATCGGAAGGGGCCGTCCTTGCCCGATATGCTTGATGACTTCGCCCGCGGCCAGTTTCAGCAACACATGGACCGCCAGAAGATCATCGGCCGAGGTGGTCATGCTAAGAATGAAGGCGCCAACAGCCTCGCGGTCCGGCCCGTCCAGATGCTGAGCAATGAGCTCGAACAGATCCAGAGCTTCGCGCGCCTCGTCGGAGAGTTCGGCCGGCAGCTCGCCCACCTCTTCGTTTTCTCTCAGTACCAGGCGCAGACGGTCCGACCAGGCTTTGGTGCCGGGCGCAACAGGAGGTTCTGAGTGCGCCCAGAGCTCCTCCAGCACGCGGTTGATCACAGTGGAGTTCTGACGGATATCCAAAGACACCGTCCGGAACCCAAAGGTTTCCACCTGCCAGCGGATCGGGCTCACAAAGGATTGGGCCAGCATCCCCGCATCCATGCGGCCCAGCGCATCCTCGACCTTGATCAAATCAGACAGCACATCGCCAGGTTCCCTATAGGCTGTTGCGCCGTTGCGCTCGCCGTTGGTGGCTTCCAAACGTACCAAGATGCACGCAAAGAACTGGCGAAACTTTTCGTTGGCATTGCGCGCTTCAATAGCGCGGCCATTCCCTGAAGCCTCCAGAGCCTTGTGAAGCGCTGCATCAAACCCCTCCGGCATCCGAGCAATGGTCTGACTGATGCTGAGCCGGGGCACCACGGCGCGCACCTGATCGATGAGGCGTTCCAACGCGGCGCTACGGTTGGTCAACAGAGTTTGCTTGGTGACCTCAGCGCTCACCCAGGGGTTGCCATCCCTGTCCCCACCAATCCAGGACGAGAACCGCAAGAACGGCCGCATGGCAAGCCCTTCATCGCCATAGTGGCGCAGCAGACCGGCTGCCAGACTGGCGTAAATTTCCCCAGCGGTTGCAAACAGGCTTTCCTTGAAGAAGTGCAGCCCCCAATCCACTTCGTTGGTGACCGTGGGGCGTTCCAGGCGCAGCTCGCCGGTCAGCCACAGGAGCTCAATCTCCTCTTGCAACCGGTCTGTGAGGCGCTCGCGCTCGCGCGGCGTCCAGCGCAGGTCCTCCAGGTCAAACAACAGACGATAGATGCGCCGGTGCGCCTCCAGCACCGTTACGCGTTTGGCCTCCGTGGGGTGCGCGGTGAGTGTTGGCCCCACCGATAACCGTTCAAGAGCCTCCGCAACCTCTTGCGCGCTCACACCGAGGCCGGCGGCAGACGACAGCACATTGGCAAATGAGCCCTGCACCTGATCTGGCCCGCCGGTTCGTTCGATCTGCCGCCGCGCGCGCATCATGGCGTTTTCTTCAGCAATGGCGGCCAGTTGGAACCAGATCCCGCTTGCCTGCAGAGCGGCCATAAGATCCGCCTTCGCCTGGGCACCAACACGCTCCGGCACGTCAAACGCAGCCAGGGCATTTGGCGCCCGGCGCGCGACGACTTTGCGCAGCAGGGCAAACAACAGACCCTTCACATCATCGGCATAGTCGGTTGGATGCTCACCCGGCGCGGCCTGAGCAGGGTGTCCTGCTGGCGGATTGAGCATCACGGGCGCGTTCATCAGGCAACCATTTCCCGCCGGGCCACGTCCGAATAGCTGACTGGGCGGCGTCCCGCGGCAGACGGCCAAACCACCGCATTTTCGCAATGCTTGATCGCTCCCATCAGACCGTCCGGCACCGCGTCCCGGTCAAATGCCGCACCGCCAATGGTTTCAAACCAAAGCGCATGGACCAGCGCCTGCACATCGACCAGGTTCGACGTCTGCGTGTTAATCACCGCAGCATCGGGCTTCATAAGGTTAAGCTCTTCGGCGCCGATCACCGTGCCGGCGTGTGTGGTTTCACGGCAGTGAAGCGAGATGAAATCTGCCTCCTGCAGCAGATCTTCCACGGAGGCAGCCTGGCGATAACCGACTGTGGCGCAGAAATCTGAATCCATCGGGCCGTGGGCAAACACAACCACGCGCATGCCAAGGCCAAGCCGGGCTTTCTCCGCCAGGATCTTGGCCGACCCGTTGAACCCCACCAAACCCAGCACTTTGCCTTCAAGGCAATCATCATAGTCGCGGGCCCCGATAGCCTGACGTGCGGCAGCCTTCTTTTCAGCCAGCATCAGTAACAAGGAGATCACACGGTCTGCGTTCCGCAGAGGGATAAAGCCCGCATCGCTATTGAGAATTTCCAGTGTCATTTGCTCTTTGCTCCTCAGGCTGCACGCGCCAGCCTGTCTGCCAGGGTTGAACCGATTGATGAGGGATTGGGCGCAATGGCAACGCCCACATCGCGCAAGATTTCCACCTTCTCGCTGGCGCTCTCGCCGAACGCAGAGATGATGGCGCCGGCATGCCCCATGCGCCGCCCTTTGGGAGCGCTGAGGCCGGCCACATAGGCCACGACCGGCTTGGTCATGTGATCACGGATGAATTCTGACGCCTCGGCTTCCTGCGGTCCGCCGATCTCGCCAATCATCACCACCGCTTCGGTTTCCGGGTCTTCCTCAAAGAGGGCCAGAATGTCCTTAAAGGAGCTGCCGTTGATCGGATCGCCGCCAATGCCAACACTGGTGGAAACGCCAATGCCAAGCTCCTGCATCTGCGAGGCCGCTTCATAGCCGAGAGTGCCGGAGCGCCCGACAATGCCGACCGAGCCTTGCTTATAGATATGGTCGGGCATAATGCCGAGCATGGCTTTGCCAGGCGAGATGATGCCGGCGCAGTTGGGCCCGATCAGGCGCATCCGCCGCTCAAAGCTGTAGCGGCGCATGTAACGTTTCACCAAGATCATGTCCTGGGCGGGGATGCCATCGGTGATGGCCACGCACAGATCAAGCCCTGCATCGGCCGCCTCCATGATCGAATCGGCCGCAAACGGCGGCGGCACAAACACGATGCTGGCCTTTGCCCCGGTCTCAGCGACAGCTTCTTTGACGGTATCGAACACAGGGACACCGTGCACGGCCTCACCGCCCTTGCCGGGCACCACGCCACCCACAACATTGGTGCCGTAGTCGATCATTTCTTTGGCGTGGAAAGAACCGATCCGGCCGGAGAGGCCCTGAACCAGAACGGGCGTTGTGCGATCAAGGAGGATGCTCATGACGAAGCCACCATTTTTACGGCCTGTTTGCTGTCGTTGCGCCAGGCGGCAACAGAACGCTCAGCCGCCTCTTGCAGGGTGGCGGCGCGGATAATGGGCAAGCCGCTGCGTGCGAGGATCTTGCGGCCCTCTTCCACATTTGTGCCGGCGAGGCGCACAATCACCGGCACGTCCACCGGATTGTTCTCAAGCGCCTGAATGATGCCCTCGGCCACCCAATCACACCGGTTGATGCCGGCAAAGATGTTGACCAGAATGGCTTCCACCTTGTCGTCGGACATCACCAGCCGGAAGGCTTTGGCCACCCGCTCCGGTGTAGCACCGCCACCAATATCCAGGAAGTTGGCTGGCGATCCCCCGGCCAGCTCGATCATATCCATGGTGGCCATGGCGAGGCCGGCCCCGTTGACGATGCAGCCGATATTGCCATCAAGGCCCACATAGCTGAGGCCCCGGTCGGCCGCCTTTGTTTCGCGGGCATCCTCTTGCGATTTATCGCGCAGCTCCGACACATCGGGACGGCGGAACATGGCGTTGTCGTCAAACGACATCTTGGCATCCAACGCCAGCAGCGAGCCGTCGCCGGTCACCACCAGCGGGTTGATTTCCACCATGGTGGCGTCCAAGTCACGGAACGCCATGTAGCAGCCCTTTACAACCTCAACAGCCTGGCGGATCTGCGCAGGCTCCAGCCCAAGCTGGAAGGCTATTTCCCGGGCCTGAAAGTCCTGCACGCCCACGGCTGGTTCCACCGAGGATCGAATGATCGATTGAGGTTGCTTCTCAGCGATTTCTTCAATCTCCATCCCGCCCTCAGCGGAGGCGACCACCATGATACGTTCCGATTTGCGGTCCAGAACGAAGCCCAAATAGATCTCCTTTTCGATCTGCACCGCGCCTTCCACATAAACCCGGTAGACCACCTTTCCGGCAGACCCTGTCTGGTGTGTCACCAGGCGCTTGCCAAACAGATCATTGGCGGCGTCTAGAACTTCGTGCTCGTCGGTGCACAACTTGACACCGCCGGCCTGCCCCCGGCCGCCAGTGTGCACTTGCGCTTTCACCACCCACTTGTTGCCGCCCACCTCCCGGGCGCGGTAAGCGGCTTGTTCAGGGCTGTAGGCCAGCCCTCCGCGCGGGATAGGCACCCCAAAGCCGGCGAGAATTTCCTTGGCCTGATATTCATGGATATCCATGTGACGTCTCCAACGCGCTAAGGAGAGGGTTTAAACCTATTCAGCCGCGGCCAGATGAGGGCGCAGGTCAGACAAACCTTCCTGGGCCCGGCGATAATGCTCCTCCGCAGCGCCAACGCCGCTTCCCGGCTGGATGTTGAGACCAACATCGCGCATTGACATTTCAGCGCCCGCCAAAGCCATCATGACCATGATCTCGTTGAGGTCGCCCAGGTGCCCGATGCGGAAGACACGTCCCGCCACTTTCGACAGACCCGCACCCAGAGACACGCCATAGCGGTGGTAGGCCCGCTGTATCACCTGATTGGCATCAAACTCTTCAGGAACCACGATTGCGCTCACCGTGTCGGAGTACCACTTCGGCTCTTTGGCGCAGAGTTCAAGGTCCCACGCGCGAATGGCACAGCGAACACCCTCGGCCAGGAACCGGTGGCGGGCAAAGACATTCTCCAGACCTTCGTCCAAAAGCCGGTCGGTGGAGACGCGCAGACCCCGCAGCAGGGTCATGGGCGGCGTGTACGGGAAGTAGCCATCCTTGTTGGTGGCGATCATGTCTTTGAAATCAAAGTAGCAGCGCGCCAATTTTGCGCTCTTGGCACACTCAAGCGCTTTCTGGCTGACACACAAGATCGCCAAACCTGCCGGCAGCATAAAGCCCTTCTGAGAGCCTGAGACGGCAACGTCCACGCCCCACTCGTCCATGCGGAAGTCAATGCTGGCGATCGAACTCACACCGTCCACGAACAGGAGCGCCGGGTGCTCGGCTTCGTTCAGCGCTTGGCGGACACCAGCCACGTCAGAGGTCACACCGGTTGCGGTTTCGTTGTGGCAGACCAATACGGCCTTGATCTTTTGCTCGCGGTCAACGGCCAATTTGTCGGCATAAAGCTCAACCGGCGTGCCTTCGCCCCACTCAACGTCGATCAGTTCCACGTTCAACCCATGCCGCTGACAAAGATCGATCCAGAGGTGGGAGAATTGGCCAAATCTGGATGCCAGCACCGTGTCGCCCGGCGACAGAGTGTTGGTGATCGCAGCTTCCCAGCCTCCCGTCCCGGAGCCTGGGAACAGAAACACTTGGCCTGCTTCGGACTTGAAGATCTTCTTAAGATCCTGAAACAGCGGCAGTGTGAATTCAGGTAATGTGGGAGCGCGGTGGTCCTCCATCGGCAGATCGATGGCTTTCCGCACCACCTCTGGCACGTTGGTAGGGCCTGGAACAAACAATCCTCTTACACCGGTCATCTCACATTTTCCTTTCTCTGGGCGCCTGCTCAAAGCCTGGCTGGCACGGGTTTGCATTTCCTCGTGTGGCCAGTAGACGGATTTGTGGTAAACTCCACAACACTCAAAACTCCTGCTTATGGGTAACTAAATTAGTGGGTATTTTCCCACCCATTAGTGTGGTAAAATGCGATTAAATCAAAAATTGACCTACCCATACGGGTGGTTTTTTGGGAGAATCGTGACTCGAAATGGCTGAGCGCACGCATATTGAGGTGGCCCTGGCGGACAGCAATCCCCTAATGCTTTCAGCCCTTTCTGAGTTTTTCGACCGCGACCCGAGGTTCTCGCTGGTGACCACCGTTGGCACGGCCGAAGGCTTTTTGGAGTCGGTTCTGCGCGTGCCGGTAACGGTGGGTATCATCGATTGGACGCTGCCCATGCTGGGCGGCGAAAAGCTCATCGAGATGATGCGCGCTCAGGAAAACCCGCCGCGCATGGTGGTGTATTCCCACAGCGAGGGCCAGGACATTCCACGCAAGGCCATGGCTGCCGGGGCCGCCGGCTTCTGCCCTCGCAGCGAGCCGGCGGAAAAACTGCTGGACATCGTGGCGGACGTGGGCCGGGGCAAGATGGTGTTCCCGTTCCTGGATGTGCGCGAGCTGCGCCAGGACCCGGTGCACGCCCTCACAGCCAAGGAACGTATCCTGCTCACCGCGCTTGCCAAGGGCAGCACCAATAAACAGCTGGCAGAGGAGTTCGGCATCTCGGTCAATACGGTCAAGTTCCACTTGAGGAACCTGTTTGAGAAACTGGATCTCAACAACCGTGCCCAGGCAATCGCATTTTACTATTCATCCGTACACGCACAAACTGTCCGGCCGGGTGTCGAAACTGAAACCGACACGTTCTGACCGCCCATCGCGCGCGCCCCCTGCGTCATTTGCGACCTTGACGGCGAGGCAAATTTTGCCCCTTTACCGCGCCCTGTTTTGTGACAGATCCAACAAGGCGAGGATGACCCCATGAGCTTTCACACCGTAGACCAGGCGCCCGGCAGGCTAAACAGAAGCGAACTCGCCGTGCCCGGAAGCCAACCACAACTCTTTGAAAAGGCAGCAAAATCAGATGTCGATGTGATCTTCCTCGACCTGGAGGATGCGGTCGCTCCGGACGACAAAGTTGAGGCGCGAAAGAACATCATTCAGGGCCTCAACGACATCGACTGGGGGCGCAAATCTATGTCCGTTCGGATCAATGGTCTGGACACGCACTATATGTATAGGGACGTTGTGGACGTGGTCGAGCAGGCTGGAGAGCGTCTTGATCTCATCATGATTCCGAAGGTGGGAACAGCTGCCGATGTCTATGCCATCGACATGCTGGTGACCCAGATTGAAGATGCTATGGGGTACAAGAAGCGCATCGGTTTTGAGCACATTATCGAGACCGCTTTGGGCATGCAGAATGTCACTGAAATCGCTGCGGCCAGCAAGCGCAACGAGTCACTGCATTTCGGCGTGGCCGACTACGCAGCCTCCACCCGGGCGCGCACCACGATCATCGGCGGCGTCAACCGGGACTATGCTGTGCTCACCGATGCGGACGACAATGATGGCCGCGATGTGCACTGGGGCGACATGTGGCACTACGCCCTTTCCCGCATGGTCGTCGCCGCCCGGGCCAATGGCTTGCGTCCCATTGATGGGCCGTTCGGAGACTTCTCAGATCCGGACGGCTACAAAGCCGCCGCGGGGCGCGCCGCCGTGCTTGGCTGTGAAGGCAAATGGGCCATCCACCCCTCACAGGTTGCTCTGGCCAATGAGGTCATGAGCCCCTCACAAGCCGATGTGACCAAAGCCGAACGCATTATCGAAGCCATGAAACAAGCAGCCGCCGAAGGCAAAGGGGCCGTGTCTCTTGACGGACGCCTGATCGATTACGCCTCCATCCGCCAAGCCGAAGTTCTGGTGGAAAAAGCTGCCCAAATCGCAGCGGGATGACCGCAGCAACAAAAGGTTCGGCCGGGCTCACACCCGGCCGAATCTCAATTATATTTTTACCAATACATTTAATCTTTTCGTTATCATAAAATACTGAAACATAGATTTCTGAACTTCCGTTAGTAATTACCCAAACGATCTCCCCTACAACGGCACGCATAGTAGATTGAGCGCCAAACAAAACACGCTCAATTGCATGATGCTGTTCTACTATTCCGGCCAATCCGGAATGTCTTCTTTCTGTAAATCAACAATATCTATAGGGACGCAAGTAGATGAATAGCATCAATACAAACATTGCCGCCATGACGGCGCTGCAGGCTTTGAACAACACCAACAAGCAATTGTTGGAAACACAAAGCCGCATTTCTACCGGCCTAGCCGTGGCAACCGCCGCAGACAACGCCGCTTACTTCTCAATTGCCACGACCATGCGCTCTGACAACAAGGCTTTGGGGGCCGTTCAGGATGCGCTGGGTCTGGGTGCCGCAACGGTGGATGTGGCATATACGGCTCTGGACAGCACCTTGAAGGTGGTTGACGAGATCAAGACCAAGCTGGTTGCCGCCCGCGAGCCGGGCGTTGACCGGACAGCTATCCAGGCTGAAATCTCCGAGCTGCAAAACCAGCTCACCAGCATTGCAACCAGCGCGACCTTTAATGGCGAGAACTTCCTCAACGTGGATTCCGGTGCTGCTGAATACAATTCGACCAAGAGTGTGGTTGCTTCGTTCACCCGCTCTGGCAGCTCTGTGTCCATCGGCACCATCGGCATCGACATCACGTCAACCGCACTGTTTGACGCCGATGCAACCGGTACCGGCATCCTGGACACCTCGTACAACACAACCAGCACGGGAACCTTCACGGTCTCAACGCTCGACATTTCGGCGCTGACCGACTCTTCTGCTGATCTCACCGACCTGGAAGACATGATCTCAGGGGTCGACACGGCCTACGGCCTGGTCACCACGGCAGCTGCCAACCTGGGTGCGGCCAGCAAGCGGATCGAGCTTCAGTCGGAGTTCGTGGGCAACCTGATGGACGCCATCGACCGTGGTGTGAGCCAGCTGGTTGACGCGGACATGAACGAAGAATCGACCAGGTTGCAAGCACTGCAGGTGCAGCAGCAGCTGGGCATTCAGGCGCTGAGCATTGCCAACTCCGGCAGCTCGAACGTGCTCGCACTGTTCAGATAATAATCAAACAACAAAACTGACACTTTCAAACTGGACCGCAATCACTTTCAGTTGGTTGCGGTCCTTTTTTCGTTTGGGGGGCAATCAGTAGTAGTTCTTATCGGGCTCAGCCTCCTTGCGTTTGGCCATAAACGCCTGCAGTTCCTCATCGATTGCAGGATCGAGCCCTGGGTCCTGATAGTCTGCCAAAAGCTGCTTCCACTGTGCGTTGGCCCGCTGGGCGGCATCCAATCCCCCCTCCGCACTCCATTGTTCAAACGAATTGCTGTCGGCCGATGAAGACATATAGAAAGCCGATTTGAAGTTCGCTTGGGTATGGTCGCTGCCCAAAAAATGTTGTCCGGGCCCCACATCCTGGATAGCCCCCAGCGCGAGAGCGTTCTCGGAAAGATCGATGCCGTCAAAAAAGCTGGCCACCTTTCCGCAGAGGTCAGCATCAATCAGAGTCTTCTCAAAGCTGGTCACCAATCCTCCCTCGAGCCAGCCTGTGGCGTGGTTGATGAGGTTGGCGCCGGCGAACATGGCCATGAGTAGCCCCCAGGTGGCCTCTTGTTCTGACTGGGCATCCGGCAGCTTGGAGGCCGACAGGGTGCCAACGGTATGCAACGGCACGCCCAGGCGCCGGGCCAACTGGCCTGACGCCAACACCATCTTGCCCGCCTCAGGCGTTCCAAACGTGGGAGCGCCGTTTTGCATGGACATGGTACTGGCAAAGCTGCCCATCAGACAGGGCGCGCCGGGATTGATCAGCTGAACCAGGCACAACGCAGCCAGGGCCTCCGCCAAAACCTGGGTCAACGTGCCGGCCACCGTGCACGGGCTCATGGCTCCGGCGAGGGTCCATGGGGTGGTGGCCACAGGCTGGTTGTTGCGCGCATACACCTTCAGAGAGCCCGACATGTTGGCGTCCATCACCAGGGGCGCGTTGGTGTTGCTGACGCAATAGAGCACCGGGTTCTCCTCCAGAAACGCCCGGCCGAAGACGATTGCCGCCATGTCCACTGCATCTTGCGCCCGCTGCTCCCCGATGAAGGCGCCCATGAAGGGACGGTCGGAGTAGCGGATGTGGGTGTAGAGCATGTCCAGGTGCCGCTTGTTTGCCGGCAGATCCACCGGCTCACACACCACTCCACCGGAATGATGCAGGTGTGGGATCATCTGATGCAGCTTCACCAGGTCCTCAAAGTCTCCAATGCCTGCATATCTTCGCCCTCGGTCCAGATCGTGCACGAAGGGCGGTCCCCAAGCCGGGCAGAGCACGGTATTGGGGCCGCCGAGAACCACCGATTTATCCGGGTTGCGGGCATGCTGCATAAAGCTGCGCGGAGCGGAACGCTGGATTAGCTGGCGGCACATGCCATGGGGGAAGCGAACGCGGGTGCCTGTCACATCCGCGCCGCTATTTCGAAAGATCTGCAAGATCTCTGGGTCTTCCACGAACTCCATGCCGGTTTCCTGCAACAGCCGGTCCGCGTTGGCCTCTAGCAGGCTCAACCCTTCCTCGTTCAGCACATCAAAGGTGCCCAGCTTGCGTTGAATGTAAGGTGCCCCCAACAGCAGGCCGGCAACCTGCTCACCCTTTCTGGCCTTGCGCCCGCCGCTGCGGCGACGCCCGGTGTCTGCTGCAGAAAGATGCTCGTCGGTCATGAGCCCATTTCACTCAGCCAAGGCGCGGCGCACAATCGCCCAGTTGCTTCATAAGACAAACTAATGTTTGATCGCTGCCTCTGGTTCCTTAATCCTGCAAAGCCAATGGCAAAAACAAATCCCTTTGAATTCAACCTGTTCCGGGCCATCGAGGTGTTTGTGGCCGTGGTGGAAACCCGCCACGTGACCCAGGCAGCCGAGATGCTCGGCATCACCCAATCGGCCGCCTCACAACAGTTGCAAAGTCTGGAACGGGCGCTCGGCGTTCAAGTGATCGACCGCACCACCCGCCCGGCCCAACTCACCAAATCAGGCATCGCACTCCACAAACGGGCCATGACCATACTGAGCGAAGTGGAGAGCCTGCGCGCAGAAGTCCGGCAGATCGGCTCTGTGCCGCTGCCTCAGCTGCGCATTGCCATGCTGGCCTCCATCGCCACCACGCTGTGCCCTGTCTTGGCCGGGCTGGCACGGGACCGCTTCGACATACCTGAGCTGATCATGACCGCAGGGCTCTCAAGCGACCACCAGAACCTCCTGCGCAGCCGCAAGACCGACCTGGCCATAACCTCTGACAACCTCTTTGAGATTGAGGGTCTTGCCCGCTACCCGGTCCTGCGCGAGCAGTTTCTGCTGGTGGTGCCCAAGGGCTGCAAAGGCCCGCTCAATGATCTTGAGGCCCTGGCCAGCACTCTGCCTATGGTGCGGTTTACCCGCGAAGCGGTGGTGGGCATGCGCACCGATCAGCACCTGAGCCGCGTGCGGGTGAACCTGCCGCGGTTCATCGAAGGTGACCGGGCAAGCATTGTCATGGCGCCTGTAGCTGCCGGCATGGGCTTCACACTGCTGACCCCCACTCTTCTGCTCGACGGTCTGGCCGAGGGCATGGAGATTGACGTGCACCCGCTGCCGTTCGCCGGTTTCCATCGGGACATCGCACTGGTCACGCGAGAGCGCGAGCTGGGCGATTTGCCCGACACCTTCGCCGCCGCCAGCGCCCAAACCCTCGCCGCCGCCATTGCGGCGCGGTTACCGGATTTGCCGACCGACAGTCTTCACCTCCACACCGACGAGGTGGCGGCTTAAGCGATGAGCACGTTCTTCTTGGTGTTTCGCTACGTGTGCTATGGGGCGCTGGTGACTTTGCTGCTTGGCTTTCTGGGGGTGATTGTGTTCAGCCAACCAGAGATGTGTTCGAGTTTTTCCACAGGGGCCATCAGCTGCAGAACACCGGCCTTTGAGGAACTTGCAAAACTCACCATGGGACTGTTGCTGGTCTCCGTCTTCACAGGATTTCCGGTTCTGCTGGCGCTGATCGGATTGTTCTTCGCCGCGCGTGCCGCTGCGCCCTTTCTCCTCCGGATTTACCGAAAGTTCAGACCGCTACCGCCTGTCCCGGAAGGCGTATCGCAATCCCCCGCAGCGCGCCGGAGCGGTCTTGGCAGGTTGGCGCTGACCGGCAAAATCCTGCTTTATGCGTTCGGCGCGTTTTTCTTGAGCGCAATCGTTGCCGGCATCTATGAAGCAAGCTTCAGGTAGCGTTTTTTCGATGCCTGAGGTATTGAGCCGGCTGGTCGATTTCTACCCAGGACGCACGTCACGTGGCCAAAAATTCCCTATTGAACATTCTCAACGGCCTGAGCGAGGCCGTTTTCCTGATCGGCGAGAACCGGCAAATTGTGCTGACCAACCCGCAGGCCGTCGAGAT
>JBCDDQ010000063.1:0-18814 GCA_039180225.1 Pseudomonadota bacterium | reverse complement strand
TCAATTCATCCGTGCGGGCCGGCAGGCGCCGGCCGCCGGACACGGGCAGGTTGGCCGTCAATGGCGGCTCAGAGCGCAAGGGGGGGGTGGCCGGGCGGGCTGCAAAACCATCGTCCAAGGGCCGCGGTGCGTGCGGCTCAGCGGCCGCAAGCGGCGGATCAAACTGCCTCGCAGCAGGCGGCGGCGGTGGTGGTGCGGCAGCCGGCTGGGTTCGCGGCGGCGGCGGAATGGCCGCCTCTGCTGACGGGCGGAACGGCCTGCGTTCGCGTTCTTCCGGCAGATCCAGTTCGATATCATCGCCGGAGCGCTTACCGCCCCCCACAAGGCGCTTCAGGAAGCCGCCGGTTTTTGCCGTGGTGTAGCGCAACAGCAGGGCTGAGCCGCCTAAACTGTCGATCACCTTGCGTGAGGTCATCGGCTCGCCAAACAGGTAACCCTGGCCAAAGTCGCAGCCCATATCCTGCAGGCGTTCAGCCTGCTCGGCGCTCTCAACGCCTTCGGCAACAACGGCCATGTCCAGATTGTCGGCCAGATCGATGATCGACTGGAGAATGATTTCAGCGGACTCATCTTCTGGATCCGCCTCCAGGAAGCTCTTGTCGAGCTTCAGCACATCGAACGGCAGGCGCTGCAAGGTGGCGAGTGAAGAATAGCCGGTTCCAAAGTCGTCGCAGGCGAGCCCAACCCCCAGCTGCTTCAGCCGTCGCAGCACCTGGACGGAGAGTTCGGGGTTCTCCATCACCATGGATTCGGTGATCTCCAACTTCAACGTACCGTCAGCCAGGTCTTCGCGGCTCAGAAGGGTGCGCACCTCGTCCACCAGATGGCGGCCGAGCAGCTGGGCGTGGGAGACATTGATGGACATGAACAGCGGCTGCTTGGGCCGGAACGCGCGCTGCCAGATGCCCAGTTGGCGCGCCGCTTCGTAGAGCACAAAGCGGCCCAGTTCCTCAATCAGGCCGCTCTCCTCGGCAAGGCCGATAAACTCTTCGGGCAGCAGCAGGCCACGCTTTGGATGGCGCCAGCGGATCAGGGCCTCAAAGCCGGCCAGCTCCTGGTTGTCCATATGCATGATCGGCTGGTAGAGCACTTCCATCTCGTCGCGCTCCAGGGCGCGGCGCAGCTCCGATTCCAGATGCAGGAGCTCCGGGCGCTCGTCGCGCATGGATGGATCGAATGTGCGGACCGAATCCTTGCCGCGCCGCTTGGCCTCGTAAAGGGCGATCTCCGCGTCCTTCAGCAGGTCTTCCGCAGAGCCGGAATCCTCCCGCCAGCTGGCAATCCCCACCGAAGCGGTCATGAACACTTCGCGCTCGCCGATCTCGCATGGCTCTGCCAGGGTGCGGCAGATTTCGTTGGCAAAATCCTCCACCGTACGGTCCGACTGGCTGGTGTCGGCAATCACCCCGAACTGATCGCCCGCCAGCCGCGCCAGGGTGTCTTCCTCAGAGACCAGCGTGCCCAGCCGGCGCGCCATGGTGCGCAGCAAGGCATCGCCCGCCACATGGCCCAGGCTGTCATTCACGTTCTTGAAGCGGTCAAGGTCCACCACCAGCACATGGAGGTCCACATCTTCATCGTTCGCGGCCCGGCGCATGTCCCGGTCCAAGCGGTCCACGAACAGAACCCGGTTGGGCAGCTGGGTGATCCGGTCGCGCACGGCGTCGAACAGAAGGCTCTCCTCGGCCCGCTTGCTGGAGGTGATATCGCCCAAGGTGCCGATGCAGCGGATAGCTCGGCCATGCTCGCCGGGCATGGCCCGGGCGCGCAGCTCGTACCATCGATAGGTATCATCCGCCCGGCGCAATCGGAACTCTTGCGAAAACGTTCCCCGTCCCCGGGCCACGGCGGCTTCCACGGCGGAAACGTAGCCGGCCCGGTCTGCCGGGTTGATCAGAGCGAGCCAGGCCCTCAAACCACCGCGTGTCAGGGTGCCTTGCTCAACGCCCAGCGCACGCTCCAGCTCCGGGCCCACATAAAGCAGGCCGTTTTCTTCCTGCCAGTCCCAGACACATTGCTCAGAGCCCGCCAGGGCCAGGGCGCGGCGTCCGGAATCTTCAAAGAACCTGGAATGAATAACCCCGCGGCTGAAGGCAAAGCGCGCCAGAATGAGCGCCAGAACGCCCATGACCAGCACCAGGCCCGACTTGATGAGATATTCCAACGAGGGCGTATCGGCCAAGCCCTCAATCCCCACAAATGCCGCAGCTGCCCAGATCAGGGCTGAGGCAAAGAAGAACATGGATGCCTTGGCCCTCACCGCGCCGCGGGAGGCCAGCAGCATGGCCGTGAGGCACGCCAGGAAGGCTGAGGCGCCAAAACCCATTCTGGAGATGCCAGAGACGACCTCAGGGCGGAACCAGGCCCAAGCTGCAAGGCCGAAGCCGGCCAGCATGGCCGCAATCACCAGAACGGCCAGCACCATCATGCGCTTGCGCAACTCCACGAAGGTGAGCAGGCAACCGAGCAGGCCCACGGTCATGAGGGCCTCCGTGGTGGCCTTGGCCTTGTCCCCCAATGCTGGGATCTGTGGGAAGAACTGCTCCAAGAAGCCCACATAGCCGAATTCGATGGTGAGAAACGCCGTGGCCGACCAGACGAACAGGGCAGCGGCCGGGAACACCCATTGCGGGCGGATCACAAACAGACACACCACCATGATGGAAATCAGCAGTGCAAAGCCAAGCAACAGGCCCTGGAATGTCGCCACTTCCTGGCGTTGCACGGCGTAGGCGCCGCGTTTCCACAAGACAAGCTGGCTCAGTCCCTCCCCGCTCACCTCAATGGCGTAGGTGACGGTTTCACCCGGATTGATGCGGAAGGCATAGGCATCCTCGCGTGCCTGATTGAGACGTGTCGGCTGGAGGCCCGGGGAGGACTGCAAGCTCAAGATGCGCTGGCGACTGAACTTCGGCCAATAGAGGCCTGAGCCCACCATGGCCTGCCAGTTGGCGGAAATCACCAGATCCTGGGGTACGGAATCCTGGTTGCGCAGAGAGAAAACCGCCCAGCGGTGCCGCAGGGCAAAGTTGCGGGCAACCGCCGTCATGGTGGAAATAGAGCCCGAAGCATCGGGCGGCATTTGGATCGCCAGTTGGGGCTTTTCGGTCTCAAACCGCTCCAGCACGGCGGTTAAATCCACGCTGGCGGTTGTGAAATTGGTAGAGACCACATCACGCGCGTGCACGCTCTGGCCTGCCCACATAAAGACCCAGACCAGCATACACAGTGTGATATGTCCGTAACGGCGCACTTTTGATAGCCAACCAGCGCCAATCACGTCAGTGAGTCCTGTTTGTTCATCGCGACTTTAACAGATTGCCTCGTTGTTCCTCCTAGCGTTCACCGCGATTCAACACAAGTACCACGCGCGCCTTCCGGCGGCGGAAAAAGGGCGGAGTTGGCCGGCTAAATGTCGCCGGCAACGATCGCAAACAAGAGGTGATCCTGCCAGACGCCGTTGATCTTCAAATAGCGCCGTGCGTAGCCCTCTTCTGTAAACTGACAGCCTCTGAGCAAATTGATCGACGCATCGTTGGTCGGCAGGCAAGCGGCTTCCACCCGGTGGAGATTGAGCACGTCAAAGGCAAAGGGCAACACCGCCCGCACCGCATCGCTCATCAGCCCGCAGCGCTGGAAAGGCTCGCCGATCCAGTAACCCACCGAACAGCATTGGGCGACGCCCCTGCGGATGTTGGACAAAGTGAGGCCGCCGGCCAAAACGTCATCCTCGCGCAGATAGACGAAGAACGGATAGGTGAGCCCTTCGTGCACATCGCGTTGATAGCGCCGGATGCGGCGGCGAAACGAGGCGCGGGTCAGGTCATCGGCCGGCCAGGTGGGCTCCCAGGGCACAAGGAAGTTGCGCGAGGCGGCACGCAGATCCGACCAGGCGGCAAAGTCAGACATTTGCGGGATGCGCAAAACCACCTGATCGCCATACACCACTGGTCCTGTGTCAAAAGATGTGACGGATCTCAGAAACGCCATGTGTCCCTATCCCTCGGTCCCTTTCGGTTTCTTAAGCGAATTGTGCCGCGATCTGGTCATAGGGCGCAAGACCTGAAAGGTCCCCAACCGCGCCTAATGCGGGCCGCGTGCGTTCAAACAATCTTGAGCCAAGGTCAGAAATGGCCGCAACATCGACCGCATCTATCTTTTCGATGATTTCTTCCGGCGACACAACCCGGTTGTAGAGCAGCAATTGACGGGCAATCTGGTTGGCCCGGGCCGATGAGCTTTCAAGGCTCATCATCAGGCCGGCCTTGAGCTGGGTTCTGGCCCGTTTGACCTCTGCCTCACCCACGGTTTGGGCGATGGTGCGCAGCTGCTCTGAGACCACATCGACCAGCTCTCCGGTCTCCTGGGGCCCGGTTGCGGCATAAACGTTGAGCAGACCCGTATCCTCATAGGCCGAGGCATAGGCGAAGATCGAGTAGCACAAGCCCCGCTTCTCGCGCACTTCCTGGAAGAGGCGCGAAGACATGCCCCCGCCCAGAATGCCGGAAAGCACCTGGAGGGCGTAGATGTCCTTGCTGTGATAGCCCGGTGCCTTGAAGCTCAGCACCACATGGGTCTGCTCAAGCGGCTTTTCCACCAGATGCACCCCGCCCCCATACTGCGCTCCATCCCATTTGGGGCCGGCGGCCGTCGGCAGCGCAGCCAGGGCGGATTGGGCAAGGTCCACCAGTTCATCGTGTTCAACCGCGCCGGCCGCGGAGACCAGGATGGACGGTGCGGCATAATGCTGATCGCGGTAGGCGGCAATGGCGGCACCATCATACTGGCTGACCGCCTCGGCAGACCCAAGGATCGGGCGCCCCAGCGGATGGTCCGGATAGGCCGCCTTCTGGGCCAGGTCGAACACCAGATCATCGGGCGTGTCTATGGACGCTGCAATCTCCTGCAGTATGACGCCGCGCTCGCGTTCCAACTCTGTCTGGTCGAACTTGGGATCCAGGATGATATCGGAGAGAATATCGAGGGCCAGCGGCGCGTCGTCCTTGAGCACCCGGGCGTAGTAGGCCGTTGTCTCCATGGACGTGGCAGCGTTGATCTCGCCGCCCACATCTTCGATCTCTTCTGC
The DNA here is from genome assembly GCA_039180225.1 of Pseudomonadota bacterium. GTDB lineage: Bacteria > Pseudomonadota > Alphaproteobacteria > Rhizobiales > CAJQND01 > JAAEUE01. The sequence continues at coordinate 13,728 of JBCDDQ010000063.1, read as the reverse complement.
GATCTGAAGGGCATTGCGTTTGCTGGTGCCCTTGAACGCCATATGCTCCAGATAGAGAGCAATCCCGTTCTGGGCAGTGCTTTCGTTACGCGCTCCGGCCTTCACCCAGATGCCGAGCGAAGTGGTCTGCAGCTGAGGCATCTGGTAGCTCACGACCCGCAGGCCGCTGTCGAGCGTGGTGAGTTTGGGGGTCATGCCGCAGCTCCTGTGGCAACGCTCGTGTGGCTGGAAATAAAGGCCTGAACCGCCGCCAGATCGTTGGGCAGAACCTCCAGGCGCTCCGGCTTGTCGTAAAGCTCCACCACTTTGGCGGGCTGCGGCACCTTAAGGCCGGTGAGGGTTTTGACGGCTTCGGGAAACTTTGCCGCGTGGGCCGTGGCCAGGCACACCGTAGGGGCACCAGACGGGTTTGCCACCTGGTTCGCGACATGCACGCCCACAGCCGTGTGGGGGTCGAGCAATTCGCCGGTGGCCTTAAGGGTGTTGCTGATGGCGGCGGCCACCTGGGCCTCGCTGGCGGTGCCCGCGGCGCACTCTGCGCGCAGCCCGGTCAGCTCGGCCCCTTCCATGGTGAATGCCCCGGACTGCTTCAAGCTGGACATGAGGCGGCCCACATCATCGGCGTTGCGGCCATAAATCTCAAACAACAGGCGCTCAAAGTTGGACGAGATCTGAATGTCCATGGAGGGGCTGGTGGTTTCCACCACGCCGGAGATCTCATACCTTCCGGTGTCAACGGTCCTGGCCAGGATGTCGTTCACATTGGTGGCAATCACCAGCTGGTCCACCGGCAGTCCCATGCGCTTGGCCACGTAGCCTGCAAAAATGTCGCCGAAATTGCCCGACGGCACCACATAGCGTGCCGCCCGGTCCGGCCCGCCAAGAGCCAGCGCTGAGGTGAAATAGTAAACCGCCTGGGCCATGATCCGGGCCCAGTTGATGGAGTTCACGCCCGCAAGAGCCATTCTGGTGCGGAACTGGGTGTCGCCGAACATGGCCTTCACCATGTTCTGGCAGTCATCAAAAGTGCCCTCAACGGCGATGTTGTGCACGTTTGTCTCCGGAACGGTGGTCATCTGCCGGCGCTGCACCTCACTCACCCGCCCATGGGGGTGGAGAATGAAGATGTCCACGGCCTGGCGCCCCCGGAAGGCCTCAATTGCCGCGCCGCCGGTATCGCCGGACGTTGCCCCGATCACCGTGGCCCGCTCGCCGCGGCGGGTCAGCGCTGCATCCATCATGCGGCCCAAGAGCTGCATGGCCACATCCTTGAAGGCGAGCGTCGGCCCATGAAACAGCTCTAAGAGCCAGAGATCTTCAGACAGCTGCTTTAAGGGCACCACCGCCTGGTGGGAGAAACTGGCGTAGGCCTCGTCGATCATACTGCGCAGCTCATCGGGGGCAAACGCATCGCCCACCAACGGTGCCAGCACGGCCTCGGCCACATCCGCATAGGGGCGGCCGCGCAGGGCTCTGATCTCGTCTGAAGAGAGCACCGGCCACGTGTCCGGAAGATAAAGGCCGCCGTCGCTGGCCAGTCCGGTCAGCAGCACGTCTTCAAACTCCAACACCGGAGCCTGGCCGCGGGTGCTTACATATTTCACCGAAATGTCCTTCCGATCAAAGTTGGCGAGCGCACCATAATGCGCTGGCTCAGCCCCGTAAATATCGGGCGTTGAGGTGGGATCTAAATGCTTGTGTGCTCAATGGCGCCCCTGTTGCCTGTTCAATCAGGGCGCCGGGCATCAGCTTTGACGCCTGGCCGTGGATATTGGCCCTGAGCCAGGTGAGAAGGGCCGAGAAGTCGCCCTTGGCGATGCCCGGCATGATCGCGTCATTGGCCTTCGTGGCGGCCTGGAAGATCTGGGAGGCGCCGAGCGCACCCAGCGTGTAGGTGGGGAAGTACCCGAAGGCACCGCTTGGCCAGTGAATGTCCTGGAGGCAGCCGTCACGGTCGGTTTCCGGTGCAACCCCAACAAGCTCGCGCATCCCTTCCCGGAACGCTTCGGGCAAATCGCGGACGGCCAGATCGCCTTCAATCATCTGTTTTTCCAGCCGGTAGCGCAAAATCACATGGAGCGGATAGGTGACCTCGTCCGCGTCCACGCGGATGAGCCCGCGCTCCACCTTGTGATAGAGCCGCACCAGGTTCTCATCGGCCCAGGCCGCCCCTTGGCCACCGAACGCCTCGCGCAACTGAGGCGCGATATAGCTGATGAATTCCGGGCTGCGGGCCGCCAACATTTCAAACAGCAAGGACTGGCTTTCGTGCACGGTCATACCACGTGATTGGCCCACCGGCTGGCCGCGCCAGACCTTGGGCAGGCCGCGCTCATATTGGGCATGTCCGGTTTCGTGGATCACAGCCATGAGGCTCTGGGTGAAGTCGTCCTCCGCATAGCGCGTGGTGATGCGGCTGTCATCGGGTGTGCCCCCGGAGAAGGGGTGCAAGCTCACGTCAAGCCGGCCGTGGGTGAAATCAAACTGGAAAAGCTCCATAACCTTGCGGCCGAGCGCCTCTTGCGCTTCGGTGCTAAAGGGGCCTTCCGGCATGATGATGTCCGGGGCTGCGTCCTGCGCGGCGAGAACGTCGTCCAGCAGACCGGGCAGAAACGTCATCAGCTCATCGAAGAGCACGTCGATCTCGGCGGACTTACGGCCGGGATCAAAGCCATCGAGAAGGGCGTCGTAGAGCCCGCAGCCAAAGGCTTCCGCCTTCACCGCTGCGACCTCCTGCGTGATGGTGAGCAGCTCGCTGAGCTGTGGTTCCAGCTTGGCGAAATCGTCTTCTGCCCGGGCCGAGCGCCAGGTGAGTTCGGACGCGGAGCGGGCTTTGATCTTGCGGTCCACCAGATCAGCGGGCACCGCCGTGGCATGAAGCCAGTCATGGCGGATCTCGCGCACATTGGCACGCTGCCATTCATCCAGCCCACCATTGTTTTCAGCGGCAGAGATCAGATCCCCCATGTCCGGCGCGGTCTGCATTTCATGAATGATCAAGGCGAGAGCAGACACCTGCTCGGCGCGTGATTGGGAGGCCCCTTCGGGCATGATCACAGATTGATCCCAGCCCAGAATGGCAAGGGCCCCGCCAATGGCCGACATGCGCTTATGACGGGCCTCGAGTTCTTGGTACTCAGTCATGCTTGGAAGATCTCTTGCGACGTTCTTGTATGATGAGGGCGATATAGACACCCAGTAGCGTGATTGCGAGCCCAAACCATGTGAGGGCATAACCAAAATGCTTGTTGGAGAGGTTGGGTGAAAGGGGCGCGGCCGCCGGCCATTGTCCGGAATGGTCGGATGTGTCGAGCTGCACAACAAACGGCCTTAGCTCTGAAAGCCCGGTGGCCTTGCGGACGGCAGCAAGGTCGAACCAATACCAACTGTTGGCGCTTGGGTCGTTGTCCGGCGTGAAGAGCACCTGCGGGAGATAGTCCAGACGCACCGCACCCACCACCTCCACGGGCGCGCTTTGACCGGCCTGTGCGAGCGGCTTTTGCGGATCAGGCACATATCCGCGGTCCACCATGAAGGGGGCGCCCACGTCCGGCTGAAACGGCGCCAGCACGCGCCAGCCTATTTCGCCCTTGTTGAGCGTGTAGAAATACTGCGCCTTTGCATGGTCGTAGGTTCCGCGCACTTTCACCCGCAGGAAATTGGTCTCATCGGTGAGAGATGTCGGCAGAGGAACGGGCACATTGGACAGGCGGGTCTCAATGCGTGCGATCAGCGCTTCTTTCCAGGCCAGCCTTTGCAGCTGCCAGGTGCCCAACCCCACCAGAAGAGCCAGCGACGCCACAACGACGATCGACATCAGCGCCAGGCTGGACCGTGCTGCAGCCATGGTCAGGAGATGCGGCCTTCCCGGGCATCGGTTTGATATTGCCGGGCAATCATCAACCCCTTCAAAGGCCGCAGAGGCAAAAGCCCCAGCGCCAGGGTGAGCGGCACCCAGAGCGCTGCGTGCAGCCAATATGGGGGCTGGTAGGCCACTTCCACGATCAGCGCAGCCGCAGCAACAACGAAGCCGATGCCGGTCATGATGAACCAGGCGGGCCCATCGCCCGCATCGGCGAACTCAAACTCCAGTCCGCACACATCACAGGACTTGGCCGGCGTCAGGAAGCCCACAAAGAGCTTACCTCGGCCACAGCGTGGACACTTGCCCCGCATGCCGGTCGATGCCGGGGAGAGCGGAGGGTAGTAAACGTGCTGGTCCATACTCAGGTCCTGAAGCAAACCGGCCGCCTCGAGGGCGGCCGGCTGATCGGTTATTGGTAGACGGCCCCTACGGAGGCCCAAACGTATATGGCCGCAAAGAGGAACAACCAAACCACGTCAACAAAGTGCCAGTACCAGGCCGCTGCTTCGAAGCCGAAATGCTGATCCGACTTGAAGTGTCCTGCGAGCGCCCGGAACAGGCAGACAATCAGGAACAGGGTTCCCACCAACACGTGGAAGCCATGGAAACCTGTGGCCATATAGAAGGTCGCGCCATAGATGCTGCCTGCGAACGCGAAGGACGCATGGCCATATTCATAGGCCTGCACCGCGGTGAACAGCGCCCCCAGAGCGATGGTGCAGATCAAGCCCCACTTCAGGCCCTGGCGGTCATTGTGCAACAGTGCATGGTGCGCCCATGTGACGGTCGTGCCCGATGTGAGCAGGATCACCGTGTTCAGCAAGGGCAAGTGCCACGGATCGAACACTTTGATGCCTTGAGGCGGCCACTCGCCGCCAGTGTGTTCCACACGGGCCGCCTGAATGGCCTCGTCGGCATAGAGGCTGGCGTCAAAGAAGGCCCAGAACCACGCCACGAAGAACATGACCTCTGAGGCGATGAACAAGATCATGCCGTAGCGCATATGGAGCTGAACAATTGGGGTGTGGTGGCCGCCATGTTCAGCTTCAATGGTCACGTCACGCCACCACATATAGAAGGTGTAGAGCACCACCAGGGTTCCAATGGCGAATATCCACCATCCGCTGATCGGAATACCGAGCACGGCGAGATCTTCGTCTTTCAGGTAGCGCATGAACCCGATGGCGCCAATGGCCATGATGAACGCGCCGAGGGACCCGACAATCGGCCATGGGCTGGGGTCTACCAGGTGATACTGATGGTTCGGGGCGTGACTGTCAGCCATTTTGTTTCACTCCGCTTTCGAAGGACCCGGCCCCACCAGCCGGCTCCTCATCCTCTTTTTCCGTCAATTGACGGATTTGGTTTTGCTCTCGCCGTCACCTGCGTCCGCGGTCTTTTCCTGCTCTATCGGGAAGAAGGTGTAGGACAGGGTGATGGTGCGAATGAATTTCATGTTCTCGTCTTTCTCAATGTCCGGATCCACGAAGAAGGAGACGGGCATTGAGACCGATTCACCGGGTTTCAACGCTTGCTCGGTGAAGCAGAAGCACTCCACCTTGTTGAAATAAGCACCGGCTTCCTGAGGCGTGACGTTGAACGTGGCCGTTCCCATGGTCACGCCGTTCGAAATGTTCTTTGCTTCATAAAACGCCAGGGCCTGCTGACCGCTTTTCACCTCCACCGCTTTTTGGCTGGGCTTGAACTGCCACGCCAGCGACGGGTTGACGTTTGAATCAAAGCGGATGGTGAACTGCCGTTCACCGATCGTGCCGTCGGGCGCTTCAGCCCGCTGGGTGGTGCCGCCAAAGCCGGTCACCTGACAGAACAGCTGATAGAGCGGAACCGCCGCGTAGGACAGCCCGACCATACCAGCCACCACAGCGACGCAGACGCCGGCCAGAAGACCGTTGCTGCGCGGGGAAGGTTTCTTGATCGGTTGCGTCATGGTTCGTCGTTCAAACCTCTAGAGCGGCCGGTTCATTACACCAGGGCCCATATGGACAATGGTGATCACATAAAACAGCACCACAAGCGCTCCAAGAACGAGCGCAATCGCAATGCTGCGTTTGCGCCGGCGGGCTAGATCATCATCATCCATTGCGGTGCTCACAGATCCACTGTTCGCCATTTAAACACCAAGCCCCCGAGCAAGCGCGGGCCAAATGCCCTGCTCCACCAGAAGCACGGCAAACAGCAAGAACAGATACCAAATTGAATACTTGAAGAGCTTGCGGGCGGCCCGGTCTGCGGCCGCGTTCTCGCGGCGCGTGTAAACGCGCCAGGCGTCGAGCAGAAACACCGCGCCCAGGACCGTGGCGCTGACAGCGTACACCGCGCCGGCAGCCCCCAGCGCCCAAGGCAGGAGGCTCACGGGAACAAGCGCAAGCGAATAGAGCCAGATCTGCCGGCGGGTTTCAGCGGCGCCAGCCACGACCGGCAACATGGGAACGCTCACCCGCTCGTAGTCGCCCGTCTTGTAGAGCGCGAGCGCCCAAAAGTGGGGCGGCGTCCACATGAAGATAATGGCGAACAGCGCAAGGCTCGCCCAGTCCGCCGAGCCGGTGACCGCAACCCATCCGATGACGGGAGGAAATGCGCCAGCCGCACCGCCAATGACGATGTTCTGCGGCGTGGAGCGCTTGAGCCACATGGTGTAGATGAACAGGTAAAAGGCAATGGAGCCGGCCAACAGCGCAGCCGCAGCCCAGCCCACGGCAAGGCCCATCACAATCACAGAGCCGAACGACAGAATGGCGCCGAAACCCAGCGCCTCGCCGGCGGTAAGGTTGCCGCGTGGAATGGGCCGCTTGGCGGTGCGCTGCATAGCGGCGTCGATGTCCGCGTCGTACCACATGTTCAGGGCGCCAGCCGCGCCGGCCCCCACCGCAATGCACAAGATCGCCACCAAACCAAGCACAGGATGAATGGACCCCGGAGCCACCATCATACCGACGGCCGCGGTGAAGATCGCCAGGGACATTACCCGCGGCTTCATCAGCTTCCAATAATCGTCCACCGAGCCACGGCCGCCCAGATGGGCCGCATCGGCTGGCACTTGCCAGCCTTGCTGGGCCTCGGCGGCGATATCTACGGTGACGTCACTCATGTCCGGTCATCCAGTTGAAGCCACACGGCTCACTTGATCCGCGGCAGTTCGTTGAACTGGTGGAACGGCGGCGGTGAAGACAGGGTCCACTCCAGAGTGGTGGCGCCTTCGCCCCAAGGATTGTCGCCGGCCACGCGCTTCTTCATGAACATTTCCAACAGGCCGAACAGGAAGATACCCACGCCGATGATCTGGAGATACGCGCCCCAGGACGACACGGCGTTCCAGCCCGCATAAGCGTCCGGATAGTCCACATAGCGCCGCGGCATCCCGGCGAGACCCAAGAAGTGCTGTGGGAAGAAGATCAGGTTCACGCCGACAAAGGTCACCCAGAAGTGCGTTTTCGCCAGGAAAGAGTTGTACATATAACCGGAGATTTTCGGGATCCAGTAATACCAGCCCGCGAAGATAGCGAACACAGCGCCCAGCGACAGAACGTAGTGGAAGTGAGCCACCACGTAGTAGGTGTCGTGCAAGGACCGGTCGACGCCAGCATTGGCCAGAACCACGCCCGTTACGCCGCCCACGGTGAACAGGAAGATGAAGCCCATGGTCCACAGCATCGGTGTGCGGAAGCTGATTGAGCCGCCCCACATGGTGGCGATCCAGGAGAAGATCTTCACACCTGTGGGCACCGCGATCACCATGGTGGCCATCACAAAGTAGGCTTGCGTGTCTACGTCGAGGCCGACCGTGTACATGTGGTGCGCCCACACGATGAAACCGACCACACCGATCGCCACCATGGCGTAGGCCATGCCCAGATAGCCGAACACCGGCTTCTTGGAGAACGTCGCCACAATCTGGGAGATAATCCCGAAGCCCGGCAGGATCAGAATGTAAACTTCCGGGTGGCCGAAGAACCAGAACAGGTGCTGGAACAAGATCGGGTCACCGCCGCCTTCAGGAGTGAAGAAGGTGGTGCCGAAGTTCCGGTCTGTCAGCAGCATTGTGATGGCGCCGGCCAGAACCGGCAGCGACAGCAGCAGCAGAAACACGGTCACCAGAACCGACCATACGAACAGCGGCATTTTGTGCAAGGTCATGCCCGGCGCACGCATGTTGAAGATGGTGGTGATGAAGTTGATCGCACCCAGAATGGACGAGGCGCCGGCAATATGCAGCGAGAGGATCGCAAAATCCATGGCCGGACCAGGCTGACCGGTTGTTGAGAGCGGCGGATAAATGGTCCAGCCGCCGCCCACGCCGTTCCCTCCCGGAGGGCCCTCCACGAACATGGACAGCACCAGCAGCAAGAGGGCAAACGGCAGAAGCCAGAACGAGATATTGTTCATCCGCGGGAAGGCCATGTCAGGCGCGCCGATCATCAGCGGCACGAACCAGTTGCCGAAACCGCCGATCAGCGCGGGCATAACCATGAAGAAGATCATGATCAGGCCGTGCGCCGTGGTGAACACGTTGTAGAGGTGTTTGGCCGCGTTCTCCGGATCATCAGCCTGAGCGAGATACTCAGCCACCCAGGGCAGGAATTGCAGACCAGGCTCATGCAGCTCGATGCGCATCGCGCCCGACAAGGCACTGCCGACCAGGCCGGAGAAGATCGCAAAGATCAGATACATCGTGCCGATGTCTTTGTGGTTCGTTGAGTAGACGAACCGGCGCCATCCTGTTGGGTGATGCTCGTGATCAGCGTGTGCTGCGTCCGTTGCCATCTCTCATCCCTCTACTTAATTTTCTATCTTGTTTGAAACTCTGGCGGTCACTGCTTGGCGACCAGCTTGAAGTTGCCAGAGGTGGCAAGCTTCTTCTTGTCGTCGGCCACCGCGGCCAAAAGGTCCATCTGGGCCTTCTCCACGTCGTCCTCGGCAGCTTTCACCCAGGCGTCAAACTTGTCCTGGGAGACGACACGCACGGCAATGGGCATGTATGCGTGCTTGATGCCGCACAGCTCGGAACACTGGCCGTAGTAGACACCCTCTCTGTCTACCTTGAACCAGGTCTCGTTCAGGCGGCCGGGAATACCGTCCATTTTGGTCCCGAAGGACGGCATCGCGAAGTTGTGAATCACGTCCGCTGCGGTCACGATCACCCGGACCGTCTTGCCGGCCGGAACCACCACCTCGTTATCCACAGCTAACAGACGCGGGGCGCCGGGATCGATCTTCCTGCGCTCCGTCAGCTCTTCATCTTCCAGCATCAGCGAATCAAACGACACATCATTGTGGTCAGGGTACTCGTAAGCCCAATACCACTGGTGGCCGGTGGCCTTGATGGTCATATCAGCTTGCGGAATGACCCGCTGGAAGTACAAGAGGCGGAAAGACGGGATGGCGACCCCAAGGAGGATCAATACCGGGACCACCGTCCAGACCACCTCGATGAATGTGTTGTGTGTGGTTTTGGACGGCTCTGGGTTCGCTTTCACGTTGAACTTCAGCGCCACGTAAGCCAGCAAAAGCAGCACAAAAACGCTGATAATCGTGATCAGCCAGAGCAAACCGGTGTGGAAGCTCTCGATCTGTTCCATAATCGGCGTAACGGCCTGCTGCAGTCCCATCTGCCACGGCTCTGGCTTTCCGATCCCAGCCGCAGCTGCAGTGCCCGCCAAAACCATTGTCCCCATAAGCGCAGCAACACCAGTCAGTAACCGCATGCCCGCAAGCTCCCTCTTGATCCATCACAAAAAGGCGGCTGTCTTTGCGACAAGGCGCGAATTTTCGGCCTGTTCCCACATCAACCATCTCTAAGGCTTTGAACAATCATAATCCAGAGCAGGCTGCAACGCATGCGCTCCGCGTCAAAATCGCACGCCATATCAAAAAGATGGCTCACGCAGAGCCGATCCGATCAAAAGCTCTTGAGCTTTCAGGGCCCGGCTCTCATTTTCGCCTTATTTGGCAGGGATTTAACGGTACATTCGTTGGATTAGTCCGGTGTCTAGGGAGCATGACAAAACACGGGACCTGTAACGTCGCAAGTTTAGCGACAGATTGACACAAGCCGCAAAGCAAGGGAATTTCCGCCTCAAAGTCGCCTATGCCCAAGCCGGGGGCTGGCCATCGGCTGCCGCAGGAGCTAGAACGCGTCTGTTGGGGTAGAATTTTGTCGTCGCACGGCGCTGAGGATTTGCAATGACACTGAAGAGTTCACTGATTAAGGGGCTATTTTTGGGCGTGGTACTGGTGGCCTTCCAGCAGGCCGCTCTGGCTCAAACGAACAAACTGCCTGGCCCGCGGGTCAATGCCCAGCCCGGCGCGGCCGGCGCGAAGGCCCCTGCCGCTCAAGTCATTGCAACGCACGGGAAATGGCAGGTTCAATGCACCGACATTCCTGTGGGAGCGCCGGCCCAGGGCGGACAGCAAGGAGCGGCTGCCGCCGGCTCCAGCGGCAAAGGCGACAAGACCGGCGCCACCGCTGCCAAGCCCCAAACCGTGCGCCAATGCGGCATGCTGCAGAGCACAGCCAGTTCTGAGCGCAAGAACATTGCGCTGACCTTGGTGATGGGCACCTCCAAGCAGAACGAAAAAACAGTCACCATGATGCGCATCCTGGTGCCCATCGGCGTTTACCTGCCGCTGGGCATTGCACTGGAAATTGACGGCTCGCCGGTGGGCAGAGTTCCGTTCATCCGCTGCCTGCCACAGATTTGCACGGCCTTTGCGGAAACAACCGATGAAACCCTCGGCAAAATGCGCAAGGGCGCCAACGCCAATTTCATCATTTATGAGGCGCCCGGCGTCGGCCTGACCTTGCCCATATCGCTGCAGGGCTTCACTGCAGCCTTTAACGATCTCAAGAAACTGTGAGGTGACGGTGGCTGACCAGAGCTACTTCTTCTCCAACACCGAGCTTGATCCGCGCGCCACTGAGCGGGTGATCGGTGAAACTTTGGCGGGCTGCGACGACGGAGAGCTGTTTTTTGAGTTCCGGCGCTCTGAGAGCCTTACCTTTGATGACGGCAAGCTGAAATCAGCGGCCAGCAACACATCGCAAGGCTTTGGCCTGCGCGCCGTGTGCGGGGAAGCAACCGGCTACGCCCATGCGTCTGAATTCTCCTTAAGCGCTCTGGAGCGCGCGGCCCAGGCGGTTTCGGCCGTAAAGACCGGCTATTCAGGAACCCTGAGCGCCGCTCCACCGGGCACCAACCGGCTGCTCTATTCGGGCGAAACGCCACTGGATGATCTGAGCTTTGACGGCAAGGTGGCCCTCCTGCAGGCCGTTGATAAGTATGCCCGCGACCTGGATGACGCTGTGCGTCAGGTATCGGTATCGCTTGGGGGTGAATGGCAGATCGTGGAGATCATGCGCCCAGACGGCTCCACAATCACCGACCGCAGGCCGCTGATCAGGTTCACGGTTTCGATCGTGGCCGCCGATGGAAGCCGGCTGGAAAGCGGCGGCCACAGCCGAGGCGGACGGGCCGGCTACGCCAATTATCTTTCTGAGGAAAACTGGACCGAAAGCGTCCGGGAAGCTCTGCGGCAAGCTAAGGTGAATTTGCGCTCCGAGCCGGCCCCTGCCGGAGAGATGGACGTGGTGCTTGGACCCGGCTGGCCGGGCATTCTTCTGCATGAGGCCGTGGGCCATGGCCTGGAAGGCGATTTCAACCGCAAGAAAACGTCCGCCTTTGCCGGCCTCCTGGGCGAGCGTGTGGCCGCGCCCGGCGTGACCGTGGTGGATGACGGCACACTTGAGGAGCGCCGCGGCTCACTCACCGTCGATGATGAAGGTACGCCGACCTCAAGCACCACGCTGATCGAAGACGGCATTTTGAAGGGCTACATGCAGGACCGCACCAATGCGCGCCTGATGGACGTGGCCCCCACCGGCAATGGACGGCGCCAATCCTATGCCCATCAACCCATGCCCCGCATGACCAATACGTACATGCTGGGCGGCGACAAAGAGCCTGAGGAGATCATCGCTTCGGTGAAGAACGGCATCTATGCGGTGTCCTTTGGCGGTGGCTCGGTGGACATTACGTCGGGCAAGTTCGTCTTCAGCTGCACAGAAGCTTACAAGGTGGAGAACGGCAAGATCGGTGCGCCGCTCAAGGGCGCCACTCTGATCGGCAACGGGCCGGATGCCCTCACGCGGGTCTCTCTGATCGGCAATGATATGGCTCTGGACAGCGGCATGGGCACATGCGGCAAGAACGGCCAGGGCGTGCCGGTGGGTGTGGGCCAGCCAACTCTGCGCATTGATCAGGTAACGGTCGGTGGCACCGCGGCCTGACGCGCCCATGAGTTCCCCCAACGACGCGCCGTCCGAAGCCTCCCTGCCGCCTGCCCCCGACCAGCCCGCAAAATTCGTCCAAGGCTCCACCATGGGGCATGTGGTGGTGATGACCATGACCGGGGCTCTGGGCCTGATGGCGGTCTTCTTCGTCGACTTGGCGGATATGTACTTCCTCAGCCTCTTGGGGGAGGCCGAAGTGGCTGGAGCCATCGGCTTTGCCGGAGCTGTGGTGTTCATAAACCTTTCTATCGGCATCGGCATTGCGATCACGTCATCGGCTCTCGTCTCGCGTAGCTTGGGGGGTGGACATCACGATCGCGCCAAGCAGTACGCCGCCAGTACGCTGTTGTTTTCGTTTCTGTTTTCCCTTGTGGTTGCGATCTGCCTCTGGCTTGGAACAAGCAGTATTTTGAAGCTCTTGGGGGCCGAAGGTGCCGCGCTTGAGAAGGCCGAAGCCTATTTGCGGATCGTCATTCCCTCCTTCCCGGTCCTGTGCATAGGGCTGTGCTTATCCGGCATTCTGCGCGGCATTGGAGATGCCAAGCGCGCCATGTATGTCACCCTGGCCGCTGCGCTCACCAACGCCATTCTGGATCCAATCTTGATCTTTGGCCTGGCCATGGGGGTCGAAGGCGCAGCAGCGGCCTCAGCCATTGCACGCTGCGTCATGGCGCTGGTGGGGTTCTATGGCGTTGCCCGGGCGCACCGCTTCATCATGCGTCCCAGTTTTGCCCTGCTCAATCGGAACCTGCGCGACATTCTGGCCATTTCCATTCCGGCCATGGCGACCCAATTGGCCACCCCCGTCGGCAATGCCTATGTGACCTACGCGCTTGCCCCTTTTGGCGACAGCGCGGTCTCCGCCTTGGCTGTGGTCACGCGGATCGTTCCTGTGGCGTTTGGGGTTGTGTTTTCCCTGTCCGGCGCGATAGGTCCCATCATCGGCCAGAATTTCGGCGCCGGTCGGACGGACAGGGTCCAGTCCAGCTTCAACAATGCTCTGCTCTTTGCGGCCGCTTATGTGGTGATCACGTCTGTGATCTTGTACCTGGCACGCGCGCCGATCGCCGCCGCCTTTAACGCCAGCGCCGAGGCCACCGTCCTGATCGCCTTCTTCTGCACATGGATCGGGCCCACCTGGCTGTTCGCCGGCTTTCAGTATGTGGCCAACGCCTCATTCAACAATCTGGGCAAGCCAACATATTCCACCGGGTTCAACTGGGCAAAATCCTTGCTGGGACTGGTGCCGCTGGTGACCTTGGGAACCTGGCTTGGCGCCGCACAGGGCGGACTGGCCGGCATGGCCACTGCCAATGTGCTGTTCGGCATTCTGGCGACCCTTGCCGCCCTGAGGCTGATCAGGCGCTCAGCCCATCAAGGGCATTAGAGCAATGTGGGCAGAACCCGTGTGGCCACGACAACCACGCTCAACACGCCGAGGCAGACCGCTGCTGGCAGCGACACCCCGCCCTGGAGATGGCTTTGACTGAAAAATGGGTTGAGAAGCCCATGGTGTCCCCTCCCCCGTAAATCCGGCCCCTTGGCTGCTACTGCT
>JBCDDQ010000062.1:0-18884 GCA_039180225.1 Pseudomonadota bacterium | reverse complement strand
TGGCGAGCGCAGCATTGCTTGCGTTCGGCGCCTCGGCCCATGCGGAAGGTGAACTCAACATCTTCAACTGGGGCAACTATACAAACCCGGACCTGATCAAAAAGTTCGAAGCCGAACATAAGGTCAAAGTGACCATCACAGATTACGATTCCAACGACACGGCTCTGGCGAAGATCAAAGCCGGCGGCCATGGCTTCGACATCGTGGTGCCGTCGGCCAGCTACATTCCGATCTGGATCAAAGAGAACCTGATCTTAAAAACCGAGCCCAACAAGATGCCGAACTTCAAGCACATGGATCCGCGCTGGGTCGATGTGTTTTACGACAAAGGCCGCGAATACACCGTGCCGTGGCAGTGGGGCACCGTGGGTCTGACCGTGAACAAGTCGGTTTATTCCGGCAATCCCAACACGTCGGCCATTTTCCTCGATCCCCCGGACGAGCTCAAAGGCAAGATCAACGTGGTGCCGGAAATGCTCGACGTGATGTATCTCGCCATCAAGTATGTGGGCGGCGAGTACTGCTCCGGCGATAAGGCCATGCTGAAGAAAGTGCGCGACAAGCTACTGGAAGCCAAACCGCACTGGATCTCCATCGACTATGGCAATGTGGAGAAATTCGCCAAGGGCGATCTCTCCGCCGGCGTATATTGGAACGGTGCCTCATTCCGTGCCCGCCTGCAGAACAAAGACATCCATTATGGCTATCCCAAGGAAGGCTATCCGATCTGGATGGACAACGTTGCTGTTCTCAAGGACGCAAAGAACGTTGAGAACGCAAAAGCCTTCCAGAACTTTGTCATGGATCCGAAGAACGCGGCTCTGATCTCCACGTTCGCCCGCTATGCAAACGCCATTAAGGGTTCTGAGGCATACATGCCGGAGGACATGAAGACCGCGCCTGAGGTCAACGTACCTGAACAATTCAAGTCGGCCGGCGCCATTGCCGAGACCTGTCCGCCAGATGTGGTGAAGCTCTACACCCGGATCTGGACCGAACTGCAGAAATGATCAACGCAAGAAACCTGGGGGCCATCTGGCTCCCAGGTCTCGTCTGTGCTGCGTTTGGCCTTCTTTTAGGCGGGGCGCCGGCCGCTTCAGCTGATGCCTGTGAGCAGCCGGAAAAGGTCTGCAGTGCGCGCGATGCGGTGTTCCGGATTTCAGCCTTCGATCCTGTGGGCAGTGCGGTGCGCATCGGTCCCAATCGCCTCATCACCTCGCGGCACATCGTGGCCGACCGCAAGACAGTGGACCTCTTCCTGGCCGACGGCACAAAGCTGTCCGCAAAGGTGGAGCCTTCAGGCTATGCGGGCGATGCCATTTTGCTCTCCGTTGAAGGCCTCCCGGACGGCCCCTATCTCGCCCCCGCAACCACGCAGAAAGGCGCACAGGTGTTCACCGTGGGGGCAGACATTTCCCGGCGCCGGATCAGGGCCTATGCGCCCGGCAAGGTTCATTTGCTGCCGGCCGAAGGCAAGCCCTTAAGCCGTGTGCATCACTCCGCCTACACCCAGCAGGGCAATAGCGGAGGCGCACTGGTGAATGTGGGTGGTGAACTTGTGGGCATCGTCGCCGCCGGAGGGGAGGGGCGCTTCGAGGCAGTGCCGGCCTCTGCAATCGCAGCGCTTGAAGCTGCGGTGAGCGCACAAGATATCGAAAAGGGCGTTGAGATCGGCAACGCCATCAAGGTGTGCACGCTGAACTTGGAGCGGCTATACAGCCAGCGTGGTCCGTTGTCCGATCAGGAGGCCAAGGCTCTCGCCACCTCGTGCAAACGAACGGGCAACCGGCAGTACTTTGACCTTGCGGGCCAGACGTTGAGTCAGCGCCGGCGGGTGGCGGCAGCCCTTCAGCTGTTTGAAGCCTCCGTGGCGCAGGACCCCAATGCGGTGAACAGCCGCCTCAACTTAGTCATCACGCACCACATCGCCCGGCAGTACGAAAAGGAGCTGCCGCATCTGGAGTGGTTGATGCAAAATGCCAGCGAAAACCTACAAGTCTTGCGCCTTGCCATCCAGGCGGGCGTTTGGGCGGGGGATGAGGGGCTGGCAAAGCGGGCCCTGGCAAAGCTCAAAGAGGTCAATCCACAATCGGCACCGGCAGCAGAGCGTTTCCTGGCCTCGCCTCCACCAAGGCCGGCACCCCTTTAAAACGGCTCTAGCCGTCGTCCGCCGGATTGGGGATCCAGCCCCAGCGCACCTTGGGGCCTGTGCGGTCAAGGCCGGGCGCCGCCAGGTCCTTGATCGCGGCTTTCACCTGGGCGGCTGTCCAGCCCGGGTTCTGCGCCGAGAGCCGCGCCGCCAGCGCGGCCACGCGGGGCACCGCGTAGCTGGAGCCTGACGCAAAGCCACGCGCGCCACGATGATCGGTCACCTCAACGCGCTCCGCCGGCACCATCAGATCAACGCTATCTGGCCCCCAGTTTGAACCCGGTGCCAGGCGTCCGGAAATCGTGGACGAGGTCACCACCAACAGGTTCTCCAGGTCAAAGACGGCCGGGTAGACGGGCGCCTCATCGATGTTGCGGCCATTGTTTCCCGCCGAGACGACGAACAGCATTTCGGCATGCCGCGCGGCGGCGTCTTTAAACACGGCCCAATTGGCCCGTGTGTTGCTGCCAAGCGGCATGGCGACGATCTTCGCGCCGTTTTTGGATGCGTGCGCGAGCACCTCGGCCATCCGGCTCATATCCGGGCGCGGATAGCGATAGGCGATAAGTCGGATGTCCGGTGCCTCGCGCACCAGGATACTGGACACCAAGGTGCCGTGGCGGAGCGGATAGAACGGTGAGCGCGCCGCGTCCACATCGAACGGGCGTTTATCCATGTCCCAATAGTCATATCCCACCGCGTCACCATCGGCAGTGCGCGCCAGTCGTTCCGCGATCTGAGGCAAGGTGTAGTTCACGCCGCTATCGATATGGGCAACCGTTACGCCGCCCGGGTCTGTCCCGGCAGGCACGGGCGGATTGAGTGGCTCGCGCCGGTCCGTGTCGGCCAGCGTTTGATCGAGATGCACCAGCCATTGGGCGCTCCCGCGTGCATCCCGCTCGATCCGGCGACCATTCGTTACGGCGCACGAAGGGCCCGCTTGCACGGCCAGGACCGGGTGCAACGCATCGCCAATGGGCTTCAGGTAGGAAAGGCTCGCCCGCCTCACTGTGCCGTTGAACAGAGACAATACAACTGAGACAGATGCGCCCGACGGCTCCTGATAGGTCACCCTCCGCTGCGGGCCGCTTTCATGAATGTAAATCTGGCGGCCAAGGAGCGCATGGAGCTCCGAGGGCCGCGCGGTGGGATTTTCGCAAACGGTCTTGAGTGCTTTTGCCAGTTGGCTTGGTTCAGCGGCAAGTGCGGCCTTTGAGAGGCAGGCAAGTCCCAGAAAGAACCACACCAGGTGCCGCATCACAGCGACCCGCGGATTTCAGGGTCGCAGACCTCGATGAACGAGGGACCCTCTGCGGCCAATGCGGCCTTGATTTCAGCCCCCAGCGCATCGAGCGTCGCAGCATGAGCTGCATTCCACCGATACGCTTTCGCAAGTTCCTGAAAGTTCGGATTCTTCTGAATAACACCGACTTTGGTAATTCCGGCATCGCTCATATCATCGGCGATCTGCTGCAGGGCTTCATTGTTCCACATGATGACGATGAGCGGGACGCCCAGCTCTTCGGCCAAACCCATTTCCTGCAGAGTGTACTGAAAGCCTGCATCACCGATCAGCGCCACGACGGCGCGCTCCGGTTCAGCCAGCTTGGCGCCGAGCGCGGCCGGCAGGCCGTAGCCCAAAGTGCCGTAACCGATCGGGTGAAACCAGTTGCCGAACATGGTGCTGGGATAGGCAACATTGCCGCTATAGGCGATCTGCGTCATGTCGGTGAAAATGGAGCAATCTTCCGGCAAGGCGTCGCGGATCGCCTGCAGCACCGCCCGGTGCACCTGCGTGGTTTCGGGCAGCTCGGCCGCCGCATTGGCCGCGCTCACCTCAGCACACGCCGCTTGCAACGGATTGTTTTCCCGGCGCCTTGCGGCTGTGGCCAATTTGTGGGCCGTTTGCGCGGCGTCCGCCTTGATTCCCAAACAGTCCGCAGGCTGGCGCTCCAAAAGCAGATCATCCAGGTTCACCACAATGCGGCGGTCAGGCAGCCGCAAATTTTCGGTCCAGTAGTCCGTATTTGCCAGCTCAGTGCCCAGCGCGATCAGCAGATCGCATGACGCCAGCAGATCTTGGGTGGCCGGCATGGTCAGTGTGGTGCCCAGATAGAGCGGATGATCGAGCGGCATCACACCCTTGCCGTTGGTGGTGGAGATCACGGGGATATTGAGACCTTCCGCGATGGCCTGAACAGCATCGGCGGAGCGCGCAACGCCGCCACCGGCGATGATAATGGGCCGCTGTGCGCTGTTGATCATCTCAGCGGCCGTCTCGATGTCGGCCGCCTCTGCTGGTGGCGGGCCGGGAATGTTTCGTATGGCCCAGCTGCCGCTGGCCGTTTCGGTAAACAGGGGAAGGGGCACGTGAATGTGCACCGGGACGGGGCGCTCGCTGGCAAATACGGTAAACGCCCGGGCGATCAGGTCTTTCAGCGTTTCCTGATCGTGGGCGATCTCGCTAAACCCGGCAAGGTCGCTGGTGACAGTGGTCTGGTCAGCAATCTCATGCAGCCGGCCGATATTGTGCCCGTTCTCCACCGGCGGGTTCACCGGCGAAATCACCAGCATGGGCGTTGAATCCGAATAGGCCTGGCCCATGGCGGTGGCCAGGTTCGTCACCCCAGCACCGGTGATCACAAAGCATGCGGCAGGGCGCCCGGACAGGCGGGCATAGCCGTCAGCCATAAACCCGCCGCCCTGCTCATGACGCGGCGAGATGTGGCGGATCTTGCTGGTGGCGAGGCCTCTGTAAAGTTCAATGCTGTGGGTTCCCGGGATGCCGAACACGGTGTCGATGCCATAGCCTTCCAAAAGCTCCACAATCGCCTCGCCAACCGTCTTGTGCTCTGATTCTGACATGGGTTAAATGCTCCACCGCTTACCAAGTCGTTCCGGGCATATGGCCCCGGAATGTCGGGCGGGTAAAGCTCAATTCTTGGAAATTCTCGCCGGCCAATGGTGCGCTCGGTCTGCAAAGGGATTTGGTAAAAATGAAAATGGCTGATTTTTCCGGCTTGGCAAACCGGGTGAGCGGCAAAGGTGCCGATGCTTGGGAAGTTCACCGGATCGCCCAGGAACGCAGGGCCGCGGGCGCCGACATTCTGATCTTGAGCATTGGCGAGGACGTGGCCGCACGCACGCCTGATCATGTGGTGGACGCCTGCATAGACAGCCTCAACGAAGGCCGCCACCACTATTCCCACATGATCGGCCAGCCCAATGTGCGCCAGGCCATTGTGGATCATCACACCAAGCTCACCGGCCAGGAGCTCACAATCGACAATTGCGTGGTCTTTGCCGGTGCCCAGAACGGGTTGTTCGCGGTCTCTGCCTGCCTTTTGGAGGCGGGTGACGAGGCCATCGTGATCGAGCCCTACTATTCCACTTATCCGGCCACCTTCACCGCCGGCGGGGCCAAAATGGTGACGGTGGTGTCCAAGGCTGAGAACGGCTTTCAGCCGGATTTGGAGGATATCAAAGCCGCCATCACACCGCGCACCAAGATGGTGGTGATCAACACTCCGGCCAACCCCTCAGGGGCGGTGTTCGAGGCGGATCTGGTCAAACAGATCACTGATCTGGTGCGCGCGCACGATCTCTGGCTGCTCAGTGATGAGGTTTACTCCGACTTCGTGTTTCAGGGCCGCCATGTGAGCCCGGCCAGTTACATGAGCGTTGAGGAGAAATGCGTGGTGGTGTCCTCGCTCTCCAAATCCCACCGCATGTCGGGTTGGCGCGTCGGCTGGGCGATCGGGCCGGAGCTCCTGTGCCAGACGTTTGAGCGCCTGGCCCTGTGCATGATGTACGGCATGCCCATGTTCACCCAGGATGCGGCCGCCGTGGCGCTCTCAGGCCCTCAGGCGGAAACGGAAGAGATGGTTGCCGAATATGGCGCGCGCGCCCGCCTGGTTGTGGAGGGGCTCGCCAATCTGCCCCGCTTCAGGGTGGGGGCACCCAAGGCAGGAATGTTCGTCATGCTGGATGTGCGCGAACTGGACACCGATGGCATGACATTCGCCCTGCGCTTGTTGGACCAGTCGGGCATCTCCACACTGCCGTGTGGCAGCTTTGGGGAGCATTTCGGCGGGTTCGTGCGCATGAGCCTGTGCGCACCTGAGGACAAGCTCTCCTGGGCCTGCGGCGAGATTGCCAAGCTGGTCAAAAGCTGGGACTAAAGCCCACACTCCCGCGCCCTTGCGAACGCGAGGGCCCATAGCTCGGAGCAAGCGGAAAATCTGCTTGGGTCCTCGCTTCCGCAAGGACGCGGGGGGAGCGTGTTACGCGCTCTACAGCCCGAACCTGGCCCACACGGCCCTGGCTTCCAGGGAAGAGATGATCTCATCACCGAGACCGGCCGAAAACCGGTCAACCACTGCGCCCGGGTCCATCCGTTCCTCAGCTGCGCCTGGGATCAGGCGTGACAGCAGGCCTTTCTTGGGCGCGGATATGGCTTTAAGCTCCACGTCCTTGCCAAACTTGGCTTCCAATACCGTATGCATCACGCCAAGATCATCAATCAGCCCAAGATCCTTGGCCTGGATGCCGGACCAGAAGGCGCCTGAGAACAAGTCCTTATTGTCTTCATCGAGCTTGCTGCCCCGGCGCTCTCGGACCATGTCTTTAAACGCCTCATGGACCTCAAGCTGCAGGGTCTTCAGCCGGTCCACATCGGCCTTCTTGCTGGGCAGGAACGGGTCCAGGATGGATTTGTTTTCCCCGGCCGTGTGCACCCGGCGCTCAACGCCAAGCTTCTTGATGGCGTCCACAAAGCCGAATCCGGCCGAAACGACGCCGATCGAGCCAACGATGGAGCTGGCGTCCGCATAGATCTCATCGCCGGCCAGGGCCAGCATGTAGCCGCCTGAGGCGCCCACATCTTCAATGAACACCAGCACGCGTTTTTCGTGCTCGTCGGCCAGCTGGCGAATGCGGCGGAATATCTGCGTCGATTGCACGGGCGAGCCGCCGGGCGAATTGATGAGGAGCGCCACGGCCTTGGCCCGTTTCACCGTGAAGGCCTTTTCCAGAACCGGGTCCACATGCTGCAGGGTCAGCCCTGGGCGCAGCGGCGTCACCGCCCCAATAGCCCCTTGCAGGCGCACGACCGGGATGAGCGCAGGGCGCTTTTTCCCGGAGAGCAATCTTTTGAAAAACTTGAACATCAAGCGAGACAGATAGGCACGCCCTTGTTCCGGTGCAAGCCCTTAATTGGGCGCCTTAGCGCAGGGCGTAGGCCACACCGTCGCGCAAGATGGCCTGGGCCGCCGGTGTGAACGAATTGCTGTCATCGTGCAAAACCAGCCCGCGCAGGATCTGCAAGGGGGCCTTGGAGGCCTTGATACCCTGAACCACAACCCGGGAGGCGGGATAGCCTTCGCGGGCAAACAGGGGGGCAACGTGAATGCCGCCGATCTTTGCCGCGGTGAAGGCCGCCAGAATACGCGCAAGCGAGTCTGCCCGGTGCACCATGGTCACCGTGCCCCGGGGCACGGCCATGGAGGCCATGACTTTCACCCAGACCTCAAGGTCCTCCGGACCGAAGCTGCGCGCCGTGGACCGCATCTCAATGGGGGATTTTGTGACCTTGTCATCATCGAAGTAGGGCGGATTGGCAAAGACGTGGTTGAACGAGTTAGCCGGCGGCCAGATCGTCAGATCCTTCCGCATGGCTTCTTTCACGTCGCCCGTGATCACCTGGATGTTGCCGGTAAAATTGTTCCGCCGGATATTCTCTTCGGCCAGCATGGCATAGCGCGAGGCGATTTCCACGCCTGTGATGTGGACCCCGGCCACCCGGGCCGCCAGGCACAGCGAGACGACACCCACCCCATAACCGGCCTCAAAGGCCGTCTGGCCTGGTTCCATGGGGATCGTCGCGGCCAGGAAGACCGCATCAATGCCGGCGCGATAACCGCGCTCAGGCTGCAGAATCTTAACGCGTCCGCCCAAAAACCCGTCTTCGGTCAACGACCGCGGGAGGGCCTGGCCGGAAGGGTCGTCCTGTTTAAGTGCTGCCTGTTGAACCATCAGTTCGGCATTACCCCTGCATCATGCATAAGCGCGTGGGCAACATCATATTGCTCCGGGTCCACCATCAAGCGGCGCGGTAAGACCCCAATACTTCCTTCGACCACACTCATATTGCCATCAAACAAAGTGTGCCTGATCCCGGCATCGCGCAGCAGCGCGGTTGCGTAGGAAATCAGTACGGCGTCATTCGTGTTTAGCAGCTCTCTCATAGTAAAATATTAACGCAGATACAAAGAAGTCGGCACCCCCTGATTGCCGTGCCTCGCGCAAAAGTGCTGAGACACATGGCCACTTTCCCACCGGAAGCGCTTGACCCCCGGCCCGGTGACACTATTTTCTGACCAAGGGCTAAGGCGAGAGGTGTACCGTGGGTGTTGTTGTTCCGTTAAGTGGCCAGGAGGCTGGCCAGGCCACTATTGAACCATTGCTGGAGCTGACATCGAAAGATATGGCTCGGGTCAATGAGATCATTCTGTCCCACGCATCGTCATACGTGGAGATGATCCCTGAGCTGGCAAACCATCTGATCAATTCCGGCGGCAAGCGCCTGCGGCCCATGGTGACCGTGGCGGCGAGCCGCATGTGCGGGCCGTGCGAGGGTGAGGCCCATGTGCTTTTGGCTGCTGCCGTTGAGTTCATGCACACCGCCACCCTGCTGCACGACGACGTGGTGGACGAGAGCGATCTGAGGCGCGGCAAGCCGGCGGCCCGCATGATCTGGGGCAACCAGGCCAGTGTGCTGGTGGGCGACTACCTCTTGGGCCAGGCGTTCAAGATGATGGTAAACACTAAGTCTCTGGAATGTTTGAGAATTTTATCGAATGCCGCTTCGGTGATAGCCGAAGGCGAAGTGATGCAGCTGGCCGCCCAGAAAGACATCACCACCACCGAAGATGCTTACATGAAGATCATCGACGCCAAGACCGCGGCCCTCTTTTCGGCCGCCGCCGAGGTGGGCGCGGCGATCGCCGAGCGGCCGAAGGAAGAGCAGGCCGCCCTAGAATCATTCGGCCGCAATCTCGGCGTGGCGTTCCAGCTTGTGGATGATGGACTGGATTATTCCGGCAAACAGGCCCTCCTGGGCAAGGCGACGGGCGATGACTTCCGCGAGGGCAAGATCACCCTGCCGGTTATTCTCTCGTACCGCCGCGGCAGCGACAAAGACCGCGAGTTCTGGCGCCGCAAACTCCAGGACGGCGAGCAGGAGGAGGGCGATCTGGACCATGCCATCAGCCTGATGGAAGCCCATGGCGCCATTGAAGACACCATTGCCCGCGCCCGCCATTACGGCGCCATTGCCCGCGATGCATTGGCCATCTTCCCGGACAGCGATCTGAAATCAGCGATGATCAGCGCCGTGGATTTCTCCATTCAGCGGGCACATTAGACCGCTAGCTCAGAGTTGTAGGTCTCACCCACCATCCGGGATGAGCCCGGGCAAGGCGCGCCGCGCAGGCCGCCGCCTGCTCGTCGCTGTCGAACAACCCAAAGCACGTTGCGCCTGACCCGGACATGCGGGCCAGCCGGCAGGCCGCCTCGCGTTCCAGCGCCTCCAGCACCTGACCAACCGCCGGGGCCAATGCGATGGCGGGAGCTTGCAAATCGTTGCGCTGGCCGCCCAGCCAATCCACCACATCCCCCACTGAGCGGAAGCTTTGCCTGTGAAGGTCTTCTAACCCTGTGCCTGCCGTACCTGGTTGCGCCAGACCCAATGCCTTGAAAATCGGGCCTGTGGGGACCGGGACACCAGGGTTCACAAGCACGGCCGGCAGGGGCGCAAACTCTTGAATTTCCGAAATTTCTTCGCCAATTCCGGTCATGCGCAAGGCGCGAGACCTGAGGCAGGCAGGCACATCGGCGCCCAAGGTCAGAGCCATCTCGTCCAGCTGGCCCGCGTCTAAATCTTTGAGCTCATAGAGCCTTGTGAGCCCCCGCAAACTGGCCGCGGCATCGGCCGAACCTCCCCCAATTCCGGCCGCCACGGGTACGGATTTGGTGAGAGAAACCGCAGCGCCCGGCACCTGATCGCCGAGCAGGTGTGCTGCCTTGAAAATCAGATTGTCCGGCGCAGCATCAATGGCACCGGAAAACGGTCCGGATATTTCCAGGGCATGGGTTTCCGCGCGGGTAAATGTCAGCTCATCGCCCACGCCTGCGAACACAACCAGGCTGTCCAGAAGGTGATAACCATCGGCCCTGCGCCCGGTGATGTGCAGGCACAAATTGACCTTTGCAGGCGCAAATTCATGCACCACGCCGCCACCCTCATGCGCAGCCATCCGGCCAGGGCTTACGTTTTGTTGTCTGAAGGCTCCTGCTCCACCGTTGCCGGTTCGGCTGAGAGCGGATCCAGGCCGTTTCTGAGCTTCTGCATGACCTTTTCCAGCACGTCCGGCTCCGGTTTGTTGTCACGCGCGCGCTGCCACTGGAACTTGGCCTCCAGCTTGCGTCCAACCCGCCAGTAAGCATCGCCCAGATGGTCATTAATCACCGGATCCTGGGGCTTCAACTCTACCGCACGCTCAAGATGCTTGGTGGCCAGTTCGAAGTTTCTCAGCTTGTAGTGAGCCCAGCCCAGGCTGTCGACAATGTAGCCGTCGTTGGGCCGCAGCTCCACAGCGCGCTCAATCATTTTGAGCGCCTCGTTGAGGTTGAGCCCCTTCTCGATCCAGCTATAGCCCAGATAGTTCAGAACCAAAGGTTGCTCGGGG
Source organism: Pseudomonadota bacterium (assembly GCA_039180225.1). Lineage (GTDB taxonomy): Bacteria > Pseudomonadota > Alphaproteobacteria > Rhizobiales > CAJQND01 > JAAEUE01. Next base: position 7,988 of record JBCDDQ010000062.1, on the reverse strand, counting down.
CGCAGCTTCAACGCCTGACGGAAATCCGCCTCAGCCAATGGCCATTGCTTTGAGCGCTCGTAGCAGATGCCGCGGAAGTAGAATGTGGTCCAATGCTTGGTTTCCACCTTATCGAGCTTGGCGATCGCGGAGGTGTAATAGGTGGCGGCTTCGGAGAATTTTTCGTGCCCGCGCAACAGATTACCAAGGTTCAGTTCGGCCTGGTAAGCATTGTCGTCCGCCGCAATCAACGCCTTTAAGCGCTTTTCGGCTTCGTCAAAGTTGCCCACGCGATCATAATTGATGGCCATCCGGATTTCTGCATTGGCCCGCAGAGATGAGGTGGTCGGCACCTTGTCGTAGGCATCGATGGCGTTCTGATATCGCTTGGTATCTTCGTAAATGTCCCCGAGCAGCGTCTGTGCAACGGCAAAGTTTGGCCGGATTTTAAGCGCCAGCTGCGCATACAGCAGCGCAAGGTCCACGCCGGACTGGTCCGCCAAGGCCGAAGAGAGGCTGAACAGGGCCTCTGAAGCCCCTTCAAGGCCGCTGGCGATGAACCGCGGCGCCTGATCTTTTGCGTTCACCCGCTTCAGGGCATCGTTCACCAGCGGATGTCCGGCGGTGGACGCATCGAATTTCTCATAGACTTTAAGCGCTTGATCGGCTTTGCCATGGCGCTCAAGGAAGCTTCCATAGGCCTGGACAACGCGAAGAGAGGTCCCTGCATCATCATAGGTGCGCTCAAAGAACGCTGTTGCGCGCTTCGGCTGGTCAAGGAAATCGGCGATCAGGCCGGAATGGAAGGTCTTGTAGACGCCGAAGGATTCCGTGCTGTCGAGCTTCTTAAGCGCCCGGATGGCTTCCTCCATCTTGCCTTCAGCCGCCCAGCTCCAGCCGGTCAGAAGGGCAGACGTCAGCTGGCCAATGGGCGTGTAGGCGGCATGATCCAGATGGACGCGCGCAGCTTCATGCCGTTTCGCGCGAAAGTCTTCTAACGCCAGAACCAGCCGTGCCACCCGGTGGCGCTTGTCATGACCGATCACGCGCTTGGCAAGAACGCTCGCCCGCTTAATGTTGCCACGCCCGAGCTCCAGCATAAACGCCCGTGTGATCAGCTCCGGATCATCCGGGTCTTTTTCCAAGGCGCGCGCGATGAAACGCGCAGCCGCGTCGGTATCACGCGCCTTTCCCGCCTGGATTCCGGCCAAATAGGCCCCAGACAAGCTGTCTGAGCCGGTGCCCTGAGCCGACGCAGAGGTGGCTGAGAGACCTAAGCCCATACTGAAACAAACGGCGAAAGCGGCTGTGGAGAGAAATTTAAACTTCATGCGCACAACGGTGTTTCCTTGAAGTGGCGGGTTCTGCGGAACCTAGATGTGTTGGCCTCAGTCGATAAACAGTTGGTTTATAGACGCTCTGGGTGATTGTGGCTCCCAAAAAATCTGCACGGCGTAAAGGTGTCGCCCCACCTGAATAGCGCCGCTTGAGACAAAACGATACTCAGCTCTGATCAAATTGCGGCGATGGCGGCCGCTTTTTAGCCATTGCCCAAACAAACGCCTTGCCTGTGCCTGAGCCGATGTTCCGCCCTTGCGATCCCTGGCAGCGTTTTCGCCCCTAAGATCTTCAAACTCAGGCATATAAGCCCTGATGCGGTCGCCGAAGTCAAATCCTCCGCGCGAATGGTGACCCACGAAGTTACCCAAAATCATCTCAGCGGCCTGGGCACGGGCGGCCTTTTGCAGTTTCTTGGAATGTTTTAAAGGCTTTCGGCCCGCCCGGCGGCGCTCCGCATTGGCCAGTGCCGTGAGATAGGCCTCCAGGTCGGGCCTCACCTTTGATGAGGCCGGAAGCGACTGCATGAGCCGGACCGCGTAGGCTTTATAGCGAATGTCGGCTTGAGCCGGCTGAGCCAGGGCGAAGAGCCCCGCCAGCACCAGCATGACGCCAATCATTACAAGTGAAGGTCTCGTCCGGCCCATGAGGTCTCCAATGGCAGGGGCGCGAAAACAGATGCAAATTTCTCCGCCCATGTTAGGGTTTGGCCATGAGGTAGCAAGTCATTCGTAAACAAAGACTTCAAGAAGCCCATGTTCGTTCGCGTCGTGTCCTTATTGAGCAGAATTGCGTTCATTTCTGGTTGCTGGGCGCTGGTGTTGAACACCCACGCGGCAGCGGCCGAGCTCGGAGTTGTCAAATGCCGCTTCGATGGGGTCGATGCCGCAATCCACTTCGGCGCAAAGCGCGACCTGCAGTGCCGCTTTGAGCAAAACCGCACAAGACGCAAAGACCATTATCTGGGCCGGTTGGAACTGTACGGCGTTGAAGTCGGCATCATCGGAAAACGTCAGCTGGTTTGGCGGGTCACGTCTAAGCACAAGATAAGACTGCGGCGCGGCGCCCTGGCCGGCCGGTACAAAGGCGTGATCGCAGAAGTCAGTGTGGGGGCAGGGGTTGCCGCAAGTATTTTGACCGGCGGACCCAGCAAAGCCTACCACCTTCATCCGTTGGCATTTCAAAAGGTCGAAGGCTTGAGCGTTGCCACAGGTGTGCTTATTCTCACCTTGAGCCGCCGCCGCTAGGTTGGCATCTCAGAAAATAGAAACAATTTTATCTATTCACCCGTCCAAAAATTAAGCCTGCTGGTTGGCCAAATCTTAGCTTTTGGCCGCTAGGGTCGCTGTCACTGGGGTCACTGAGCAAACAAAAAAACAAGCTCGGGTCAAACAGGGACATGGGGTTGAGCGATGAGCGGCAGTACGGCTAAGTTGGTGTCATCACCGGTTGAATATCTAAACGACGCGATTGCTGCGCCACAGACGGCGTATGGCGAGAGCGCACAAATTGATCCGCAGGTCTTGCCTGTGCGCCGCACAAGGGCGCATGAGCTGGCCGGTCAGGTTGAGCGCCTGCTCACACGCATGCGCATCGCGGTCATCTATGGCGGCGACAAGACCGAAGACGGTGCGGTGATTTATCAAAGTCACAATCCGCGCTCTTGGAAGAGCTACCGCACGGTGGCTGAAGACATCGCGGCGAGCCTGCGCCGGATGGGTTGCCGGTATGTGAGCCTGATGGCCGACGATATGCGCCTGGCCCAGCGGCTGCAGGATGAAGGTATCCACTTTGCTTGGCTGAACACGGGCGGTGTGCAGGGCTTTTGTTCTGTGTCCCACGCTCCGGCCATTTTGGAGATGCTGGGTGTGCCCTATCTGGGCCATGACCCGCTGACCGCCGGCATTCTGGACAGCAAACACACCTTCAAACGCCAATTGATGGGTCTTGGCATCCCCACAGCCGAGTTTATGACCTGGCACGGGGCTGGCGAGCCGCTTAACCCCAGCGAGAACCCTGAGTTCCAGCGGGTGTTTGGCGACTACAAAGGTCCGTTCATTGTGAAGCCCGTCTCCGGACGCGCCTCGCTCAACGTTGAGTTTGTGGGCGATATCTTTGGCCTGGCACCGGTTGCCCAGGAGATTTTTGAACTCACCCAGAACCACGTGCTCATTGAGCGCTATCTGGGCGGACGTGAGTTCTGTGTCGCCGCGTGCGGGCCCACTGTCGCCCGCAATGGCGAGTTGGAAAAGCTAGACGGGCCGTTCACCTTTGCAACCGTGGAACGCGTGTTGCAGGCAGATGAGCGCATCTTCACGTCGATGGACAAGCGCCCCATCACGGGTAAGCGCGTGCGCCAGCTTGATCCCGTTGAAGACGCTGCGGTGATCAACGAGCTCAATGAGCTTGGCCGCAAAGTGTTCACCGACTTGAACATGGAAACCCTGGTGCGCCTCGATGTGAGAGCGGACGAGGAAGGACGCCTGTTCGTTCTGGAAACCAACCCTAAGCCTGATCTCAAAGCCCCCACCGAAGATGGGGTAACAAGCCTGATCGCTGAAGGTCTCGCCCAGTGTGGAATGAGCTATGATGATCTCATTCTGTCGCTGATCGCCGACCGGGTCGATCTCTTGTTGCGCCAACGGCGTGGAAGCGCGGGTCATCTCGTTGAGCTTTTAACCATTTGTGAAGCTTGAGACCCTAGCTTTTAGCCGTACCAAGATCTTGGCGGTGGGTGCACAGGATGGCAACTAGCAAATACCCTTTAGGGAGGCGCGTAAGCGACGCTGCGACAATGTTCGTAGTGCTGCTCGTGTCTTTGCTATTGCTTGTGTACGTCGCCTATGGTGAGGCCAAACTCACCTATGAACGCTTCCAGGGGGACAAGCTTTCCGGTCAGGTTCACGTTGTTCAAAAGGCTATGCAGGCACCGCTCCTGTCTGGCCTGGAACTGCGCCAGTTTGTGGGCTTCAACACCCTCGCCGAGCCCGCGCTTAAGTCTGATTCGGCTATCGGTTCCCTGGTTGTTTATGACGATGTGGGCAACATCGTCTTCAAGGCCGGCGATCCGGCCATTCTTGCAAAGCTGCCGGCACCCCACGAGTACGAACAGTTCCAGCGTGAGCAAGGCCGCACTCTTGGCAATGATGCCACCAAGGGCACGACCAGCATCGCAACGGGTTCCAAGAGCAAAGACTACGAGCTTTTGAGCGCGAACGGTCATTACCGGATCATTGTGCCGCTCAGCAACAAATTTGAAGATGTGGGCGCTTTGGCCATCAGCATGGCCGAAACCGTCGTGACCGATCGGGTCGATCGCTACTTCCAACGTCTGTTCTATGCGGCGCCCTTTGCTGCGTTTATCTATGCGTTGTTCATCGGCATATTGGGACCACGACGCTGGCGCACCCGCGTGCCATGGGCGCAATTGGCCTTCGGCATTGTCTTTATTGTTTCCTCAGCGGGCGTCATCGCCACGCTGATCACGCTTTATTCGGACGGCGCACAGGCCAAGGCGCGCGCTCTGGCGGGATCGTTGGGCCAACGTTTGAGCGATGTGGTGGCCTTCAACATCAACATTGATGAGATCCAGGGCCTTGACCGCACATTCGGCGAATATCTGAAACTCAACCCGGACATCAGTGCAGCTTCGCTCACGGTGGACAACCGCATCGTTATTCATACGGACCGCAACCTGATCGGTCAGCAGTGGAAGGAATCTGAGAGCCACTATGAGTATGTGGTTGATCTGACGCCGGACAACAGCTCTCGCGCGGTGCGGGTCGCGGTGGAGCTTCCCAGTGATGTGGTCACCGGTCAGATCACCCGGAGTGTGAAGAATTTCGCCGCTCTGTTCATTGCATCGGCATTCCTGGCCAGCCTCTTCTTCCAGCTTGGCGGCGCGGTGCGCCGTCCTATGGACGAAATGCCTCCGGGCGAATCAGACTCTGCTGAAGCCATTCGAGACGGCCCAAACGAATGGATGCTCAACTATGTAAGGCCGGTCTTCTTCTTGGGTGTTTTGCTGGAGCATCTGACATACGCCTTCTTGCCGCAGTTCGTGCAAGGGGCCGTGCTGGATGCAGGCGTCTCCACGTCCTGGGCTTCGGCGCCGTTCGTAGGGTTCTATCTGTTCTTTGCTCTCACTCTGGTGCCGGCCGGCTATGCGGCCCAGCGCATCGGGCCAAAGCCGCTGATGTATATCGGCTTGCTTCTGGCTGGGGCAGGGCTGGCGGCTTTGGCCTTCTTCCCGGAATTCGTGGCCATTATGGCGGCCCGCTGTCTTTCCGGTATCGGGCAAGGGCTGCTCTTCATTGGCGTACAGTCTTACCTTCTCGCCGTGGCGCCTCCCGGCAAGAAAACACAGGCTGCTGCGATCATCGTGTATGGCTTCCAGGGCGGAATGATCTCCGGCATGGCCGTTGGTTCGCTGTTGGTGGGCTACATGGGCACAACTGGCGTGTTTATTCTGGCGGCGGCCATTGGCGTGGTGTCTGCACTTTATGCTGTGGTTGCCGTTCCACCGATTTCAGAAGAGGTCACATCAGATTCCTCCTCTGCCCCGGCGCGCGATCTGGTCCAGAGTCTCGGACGGGCTGTGCGCAACATCGATTTCCTGAACACCATGGCCACCATCGGTGTTCCCGCCAAGGCGGTGCTGACCGGGGTCATCACTTTTGCCCTGCCTCTGCTGCTCGCCAAGAGCGGATATCCGCAGGAAGATATCGGGCAGATCATCATGATCTATGCCATCTCCGTGGTGGCCTCCAGTAAGTTTGTCGCGCTGCATGTGGACCGCCACGGCGATGCGTTCTCCGTGCTCTTGGCAGGTGCGCTGGTCAGCGGCTTTGGCTTGGCGCTCATGGGGCTCGGCGGCAGCTTTGATCCCGCAATGGTGCCCGCTTACACCGAAACCGTGTTGCTGGTGTTCGGCGTCGTTCTGATTGGCGCGGCCCATGGCTTCATCAACGCCCCTGTGGTCACCTTTGTGGCGGAATCCCAGCTGGCCCGCCAAATCGGCACCAGCACCGCAACGGCAACCTATCGCTTCCTGGAACGGGTCGGCCACGTGGCAGGACCGATCTTTATTGGCCAGCTCCTGATCTGGACGGACTTCTCCTGGTCCGCCATGGGCATTGTCGGCTTCGCGATCGCCGTGCTCGCCGTGATCTTCGTGATCGGTGCGGACACGCGCTCGGGCCGATCCAAAAAAGCAAGTAAATCTGAAACGCCTGCAGAGGCAGGGAACCCGGCATCGGTTTCCCCGCAACCTGCGCAGTAAGAACGAGAAGCTCTGATGAAAGAGACAAAAACTAACCCAACCAACGACCTGAATGAGGTAATCGTTATGTTTAAACCAGACATTTGTCGAAGAGCCCTGACATGGCTCAAAAACCGAGGCGGAAGGCTCGTCAGCGTAATGGCTGTTGCCGGCGCTCTCGGATTCGGAATTATGGCGCCGACCGCGCCTGCAATGGCCGCTGGCTTCGGCGCATTCGTTGAAGATGATGCGCCTTATGCCAACTGGTTCCGCTTCAAAGAAAGCGTGCTGAAGCATTGGTCCATCATCGGCTCCTACTCCCACCCCGATAAGGTGGTGATTAAGATGCGCCGGCCTGATGGCAGCGGTGGCGTGATCGAGAACCCCAAGTGGAAGCTCATGGTCATCTACCCGCGGCCTTCTTCTGCATATGATGTGGCCATCAGCAAGATTCTCAAGCTCTTCGCTGAGCGCAACATCACGGCTGAAATCACTGTTATGAATTTCAACCGCAACGATGAAAACGGCCGCAAAGCGCTGGCCCTGGCCGAGAGCCTGGAGGTGGATCTGATCTACTCCATGGGTTCGCAATCCACGGCCTGGCTCTGGAAAAACTACAAAGACGGCAAACTGCCCGTGGTTTCAGTGACCTCTAAGGATCCCGTGGTTCTGGGGCAAACCCCTGACTACGAACTGGGCACCGGCACCAACTTTGCGTTCACCTCGCTGAACATGCCGGTTGAAGCCCAAATGGCCTATATCCATGAGCTTCGCCCGAACCTGAAGAACCTGGCCATCCTTGTGGACCAGAACAATGTGAGCGCCATGCAGACGCAGTTTAAGCCGATGCGCGAAACTGCGGTCCGAAAAGGCGTGAAGGTTATGGACCTGAAGGTGCAGCAAACGGAGAATGCCCGTTCTGAGCTCGCCACCATGGTGCGTAAGGCCGTTGAGAAAATGCGTGAGAACGACCCGAACCTCAACAACTCCCTGTTCTGGATTACCGGCAGCACGTCCGTGTTCCGCGAAATACAGACCATCAATGCCAATGCAGACCGGGTTCCGGTCCTCAGTGTTGTGCCGGAGGTGGTTCAGGAAGGTGATGCCAGTGCGGCCATGTCCATCGGCATCAGCTTTGAAAGTAATGCCCACCTGGCAGCGCTCTACGGCATCAAGGTGCTCAGAGGCAAGGTCAAGGTTGGCGATCTGAAGGTGGGCGTCGTCTCGCCTCCGGATATTGCAATCAACTTCCGTAAGGTTCGTGAAATTGGTCTGAAGATGCCGTTCAGCTTCGTTGAAGGGGCTAACTTCATCTACGACTATGACGGACAGAGCGTGCGCTCGCAAGGCAAGCGCACCACGAACTAGACGGACTTGTTGAGAACGTTGGTTGGTTACCTTGTGGTGCGTG
>JBCDDQ010000061.1:0-18920 GCA_039180225.1 Pseudomonadota bacterium | reverse complement strand
GGAATCCGGGGCAGGATGTCCATAGGTTTGTGCGCTGTAGGCGGAAGATGTCGCAAATTTTTTCACCTCCAAAACGTAAACAGTCTATGCCCCCAATCCGGGAAACATGCCCTTAAGCCCATCGGCGAGCATGCCGACCGCGATCGCCATCAGCACCATGCCCATCACCCGGGACACAACCGCCATGCCGCTTTCGCCCAGCCGTTCGGCAATGGGCTTGGCGGCTGAAAACAAAAGGCCGGTGAGCAGACAGATCGCCAGCGCCGCCAAGGTCAGCTCAACCCGGGCCACCGCACCGCCATGATGCTGGGCGGCCACGAGAACCGTGGCCATGGTGCCGGGGCCCGCCACCAGCGGACTGGCCAAGGGCACCACCGCAATCGAGCCGCTCTTGGCGCTCTCTGCCGGGCTGGTCTTGTGCTCATCCTTGTTGAACAGCATGTGAAGGCCGATCAACAGGACGATCAGCCCGCCGGCCACGCGGATGTCCTCAACCGTGATGCCGAAGACCTTGAGTGCGGCGCCGCCGGCCCAGATGACGATCAACAGCGTGACGGCGGCCGCCAGCGCGCACCTTCGGGCAATGGCGCGGGCTTCGCGTTCGGTGTTCTCCGCCGTCATCCCGGCAAAGATCCCAACCCCGCCAATGGGGTTCATCATGGAAAACAGGGCGGCGAAGAATGTGAAGAGTTCGGTGCTGGTCATGAGCGCATCCTCCTTAAAGAGCTGGGGCGGGGGAGGGCCGTCCACGCACCTCCGCCGGCTGTCCGCAGCACGTGCGGTCACCACGGCGGGCAGCCGTGATGGACATCCTGATAGGAGGGGGGAAATTGCCAGATTCTTTCCGGCACATTAAGAGTTGGTAAGAGCCGCTAGAAAAGGGTGGCTGCTCCGTTCGCATCTGCGCAAAGGCAGCAAGGCGGCAAACACGTGCGTGAGAGCGGTGATGCGCGGCGTGCCACGCGCGCCCGAATGACGTGCAATCGCCAGAGGGCCTCAGCGCACTCTGGACGCTCTCATGGCGGGGGCCAAATTGGCCCTTAAGCCTTTAGCCTCAATCGGTTGGAATAGGCCCGTCCAGCGGGTGGCTGGGAACGTCTGGTTTGGCATCAACCGGTCTAGGAGCCTCGCGCAACATCTCTTTCTCCGTTTGCTCATGCGGCGGACTTTGCCACCTCAAACCCTACTCAACTGTTCACTCCGGCGGCAACCGTCGCGGTGGGGCGGGTGGCGTCAAATTTGGGCGCCTTAGAGCACGGTCTTATGACCGGGCACATAGCCAAAAACGACGCACCCGCGTCTTTTTCGACAAGCAATTCCCATGCCACCGGCACAGAAACGTAGAGCCAAGGAAAAGCTTTGTTTTCTGGGGGTTAACGGACGGTTAACAGCCTGATTTTTAGGCAGTTTGTGCCCCTAAAATGAGCCAATTTGCCGGGCGGCGCGCGCTAAGTCGGCCGCATCAAGCTCTTCAAAGGGCAGTTCAACGAACGCCAAGACCCGTTTGCGCAACGCCCGGTACGTTGATTCGAACGCGCGGCGCACCTCGTGCGCATCGCCGTGAGCTGCCGCCGGGTCCGGCAAGCCCCAGTGCGCGCTGGCAGGATGACCGGGCCAAACTGGGCAGGCCTCTGCTGCGGCATTGTCACAGACCGTGACGATCAGATCCATTTTGGGGCTGTCCGCGCCGGCAAACTCATCCCAGCTTTTGGAGCGCGCAAAGTCCGTCTCGTGCCCGTTGGCCTCAAGAACCTTCAGCGCTTCGCGGTGGGGCGTGCCTTGCGGTTTGGAGCCTGCCGAATAGGCCGCAATGCGCCCGGCGCCGGCCGTATTGAACAAGCCTTCAGCCAGAATGGATCTGGCAGAGTTGCCCGTGCACAGGACCAGGACAGTGAAGGGGCGTTTCTTTGCCATGAGGCTCAATAGTCTTCGCCCATGACGGCGCTGTGACACATCCTGTCCGGCCGGTCAGCTGAGCGCGGCTGCATGGTGGCGCAGATGATCGTCCATGAAGGAGGCCATGAAATAGTAGGAGTGGTCGTAGCCCGGCTGCATGCGCAAAGTCAGCGCGCGCCCCGCCTCTTCGCAGGCCTCCGCAAGAAGGTGCGGCTTAAGCTGTTCTTCCAGGAACGTGTCCGCATCGCCCTGGTCCACAAGGAGCGGGCGCGTGTCGCCGGAGCCGGCCGCCGCGCGCACCAAAGCACAGGCATCATGGGCCGCCCAGGCTTGCCGGTCGGGCCCCAGATACCCGCCAAGCGCCTTGTGGCCCCAGGGGCAGTTGAGCGGGGAGACGATGGGCGCAAAGGCGGAGATGGAGCGGTATTGCTCGGGGTTCTTCAAGCCCAGTGTGAGGGCGCCATGGCCCCCCATGGAGTGGCCGAAAATGCCCTGCCGGCCCATATCGAGCGGAAACTGCGCGCCCACCAGCGCCGGCAGCTCTTCGGTAATGTAGGCGTACATCTGATAATGCTCGGCAAACGGCTCCTGGGTGGCGTTCACATAGAACCCGGCGGCGAGGCCGAAATCGTAGGCTGCGTCGGGGTCATCGGGCACGCCGTCGCCGCGCGGACTGGTGTCCGGCGCGATCACCGCAACCCCCAGCTCTGCCGCGGGGCCCTGGGCACCGGCTTTGGTGACGAAGTTCTGATCGGTGCAGGTGAGGCCGGACAGCCACCACACCAGCGGCACCGGTCCTGACTTGGCCTGGGGCGGCAGGTAGATCGAGAAGGTCATGGTGCATTTGCAGACCTCAGAGGGGTGGGTGAATTGCAACTGCTCGCCGCCAAAGCAAATGTGGGCATCGGTTTGGGCCAGGTCCGCCATGAAACGCTCTCTCCTATTTCGTGCTCTGCGTCTCCTAGAACCACACCCTGGCGCGAAGGGCAACAATTGCAATTGCGCTAGAGCTCAATCTCCACCACTGTCCGGCCCCATGAGACCGTCTCAACGCATATTCGCCGCCGTCCCCAGCGCGTCGGACCCCGTCCGCGGGCTGTCGCTCATGCTTGTCGCCATGTTGGTGCTGCCGGCAATGGATGTGATTGCCAAATACCTCTCCGGCACCATCACCGGGGTGCAGGTGGGCCAGGCCCGGTTCGGGTTTCAGATGGCGGTTCTCCTGCCGGCGGTTCTGGTGGTTCATGGGGTGGGCGGGCTTGTGCCGCAGAACATCTGGCTCAACACGGTGCGCTCCCTCTTCATGGCTGGAGCCATCGCCTGCTTCTTCACCGCGCTCAAATGGATGCCCGTGGCGGACGCGATTGCCGTCTTTTTCCTTGAGCCGATGATCCTGACAGTGCTGTCTGCCGTGTTCCTGGGGGAGAAGGTGGGCTGGCGGCGCATGTTGGCGGTGTCGTTTGGCTTTGTTGGCGCGTTGATTGTGGTGCGGCCGAGCTATGATGTCTTTGGGCCGGTTTCTCTGCTGCCCATGCTGGCCGCCTTTTTGTTCGCCTGCTACCTGATGCTGACCAGCAAGCTCTCGCGCTCTGAGCATATTCTGACCATGCAGTTCTGGTCCGGACTGGTGGGTGTGGTGAGCCTGTCACTGGTGATGGCCGCCGGCGGCGCGGCCGGACTGGAGCTCTTGAGCTTTCGGATGCCAACAGCGATAGAATGGTTCTGGCTTGCCATGGCGGGGGCCATCGCCACCAGTATGCATTTGTTGGTGGTGAACGCGTTCCGCCTGGCGCCGGCTTCGGTTCTTGCGCCGCTGAACTACATGGAGATCGTGTCGGCCACCTTGCTGGGTTATCTGGTGTTTGGCGACTTCCCTGACGCGCTCAAATGGCTGGGTATTGCGATCATCGTGGGCTCAGGTCTCTTCATCTTCTGGCGCGAGGCCAAGCTGGCGGGCAAGACGTGATCTCGCGGTGAGGAGACATTGATATGACCATCGCGCCTCTATCGACTGAACGCCTGCAGCTGGATGCACCTCATGTGCGCGACGTTCCGGAGATTGTGCGCTTGGCCAACAATTACGCGGTGGTTCGAACGCTCGCCCGGGTCCCCCATCCGTTTGGGCCTGAGGATGCGCACTATTTCCTGAACGAGGTCGTGCCGAAAGAGCCGAACTGGCGTGTGGGACGAAAGAGCGATGGCGCCCTCCTTGGATTTGTCGGGCTGAACCCGAGGGAGACGCCAGCGGTCATGGAGCTTGGATACTGGTTTGGCGAGGAGCATTGGCGCCAGGGCTATGCCACGGAGGCGGCGCGGGCTGTGGTGGCCCATGCCTTCCGTGCCCTTGGCGTTCAGAAGATCGTCTCCGGACACTTCGCGATGAACCCAGCCTCAGGGCGAGTGCTTGCCAAGATCGGCTTTGCGAAAACGGGGCGGTCCACCCGCTATAGCCAGGTGGCCGGCGAGGCGCTTGAACATGTGGATTTTGCGCTGGAACGCGCCGATTGGCAGCGCCTTTCGGACTAGCCTTCCGCGTTCTTGGCCGCCTTCTGGCCACCGCCCATCACAAAGCCCCAGCAGGTGACCACGGAGAGCACTTCGGGCAAGGACCCATCATCTAGTTCCGCCAGGGAGAGGCAGCCATGGTTGTGGCGCAGGTAAAGGTGGAACAGTTCATCCAGACCTTGGCCGTCCATGGCGTCCTCAATGGCCTTGACCAGATAGGCGCGCGGCTGGGTCTTCGCAGCGTTCATCTTGGTATAGAGGCGGGCGATTATGCGCGCTCTGGCTTCCGGCGTCAATTTGGCACTGTCTTCCGTTTCGGCCCGCTCCACGCCGGTGATCACCTTGGCCATCAGACCCTCGTCAAGCTGGTTGGCCGAGGGGTTGAGGAGGCCGGTTTCGCCGGTCAAGAGCCATCCCGGCGAGACGTTATAGGCTTCCCCATACTTGGCCGCCATTTTGCGGGTGAGGCCCCTCTGGCCACGTTCATGCTGGCTGTATGTGCTATAGTTCCAGCCATTTTGCGTGGTTGCGGCAATCGCCGTTTTATAGCCGGCATCACGCCGGGCTTTGGCGAGCCTTTCATGCTGATCGTTCATCTGTCGCAATCTTTCGCAATCGTCACCGGGCGGGAATTCCGTGCGCTCACCTGAGCCCGGCTGGTGAGGCACATGTCGCCTGCCTCACCTCAATATGTCACCACACTTCGGATGGATTTGCCAGCGTGCATCAAATCGAAGGCATCGTTGATGTTCTCCAGGGGCATGGTGTGGGTGATCATGGAATCGATCTCGATTTTGCCGTCCATGTACCAATCCACGATCTTCGGCACGTCCGTGCGGCCACGCGCGCCGCCAAAGGCCGTGCCGCGCCAGGAGCGCCCGGTCACCAGCTGGAAGGGCCGCGTTGAGATCTCTTGGCCGGCACCGGCCACGCCGATAATGATGCTCTCGCCCCAACCTTTATGGGCGCACTCCAGCGCAACGCGCATCACGTTCACATTGCCGATGCACTCAAAGGAATAGTCGGCGCCGCCGCCGGTGAGCTCGACCAGATGGCTCGTCAGATCGCCGTTCACTTGGTCGGGGTTGACGAAGTGCGTCATGCCGAACTGGCGGCCCAGTTCCTCACGCGCCGGGTTAAGGTCCACGCCCACGATCATGTTGGCGCCCACCAGGCGCAGGCCCTGGAGGACATTGAGGCCGATGCCGCCCAGGCCAAACACCACGCAATTTGTGCCCGGCTCCACTTTGGCGGTATTGATCACCGCGCCAATGCCCGTGGTGACACCGCAGCCGATGTAGCAAATCTTGTCGAAAGGCGCATCTTTGCGCACCTTGGCCAGGGCGATCTCCGGCACCACGGTGTGGTTGGCGAACGTGGACGTGCCCATGTAGTGGTAGATCGGTTTGCCGTCCAATGAGAACCGGCTCGTGCCATCGGGCATCAGGCCCTGGCCTTGCGTGACGCGGATGGCCTGGCAGAGATTGGTTTTCGGATGCAGGCAATATTCGCAGTTGCGGCACTCTGGCGTGTAAAGCGGGATCACATGGTCGCCCTTTTCAAGGGTGGACACGCCCGGGCCCACATCCACCACAACGCCGGCGCCTTCATGGCCCAGAATGGCGGGAAAAATGCCCTCCGGATCAGCGCCGGACAGGGTAAATTCATCGGTGTGGCAGATCCCCGTTGCCTTGACTTCAACCAGAACTTCTCCTTCCCTGGGCCCCTCCAGATCCACGTCGCAGATTTCGAGGGGCTTGCCCGCCTCAAACGCCACCGCCGCTCTCGTCTTCATGGTAGTCTCACTCCGTTTTTTATTGGTTTGATAATGTTCTCGTTTTGATTGGATTATGTTGGTTCTGAGTTTGGCAGGGGAGCGGATTCAATTCAAGTGGCGCGTAACAAGTTGTGCGAATTGCATAATTTAGTGTGAAGATAATGGTGGTGTTGCGAGAGAAGGTCTCAATTTAATGAAAATTGTAATCAACGGTGCTGAGAGCATCTCAGATGTTCCGGGAATAAATGCTCTTTCCGGCGAGGTGGACCTGGTCTGCGCGCCGGATGCAAAGCGCCTTGCAGAAGTGCTGCCGGGCACGGAGATCCTGTTGGGGTGGAACTTCAAGGGACGCGATCTGCCCGATGCGTGGCCGCTGGCCGATCAGCTCAAATGGATCCATTGGTGTGGGGCCGGGGTGGATGCTGTGATGTTTGCCGAGCTGTCGGCCTCAGACGTGATGCTCACCAATGCCCGGGGCCTGTTTGACCGGGCCATGGCGGAGTATGTGGCCGGTTACATGATCGCGGAGATGAAAGGGTTCCGCCAAACTCTTGCCGCCCAGGAAAATGCAACGTGGGACTATCGCCAAACCCGCAAGCTGGCGGGCACCCGGGCCGTGGTGTTCGGCGTGGGCTCGATCGGGCGCGAGGTGGGCCGGGTGCTGGCGGCGCTCGGCGTTGAGGTCTGCGGTGTGGGGCGGAGCGCGCGCGGCGGGGACGATGATTTTGAGGAGATCTATGCGCAGGACAATGCGGCCGCGGCCGTTGCGGCGGCGGACTGGGTGGTGGCCGTGATGCCGCTCACGGCCGAGACCACTGGATATTTCGGCGCGGATCTGTTTGCGGCCATGAAGCCGGGTGCGCGCTTCATCAATGTTGGACGCGGCGGCTCGGTGGTTGAACCAGAGCTGATTGCAGCGCTGGAAAGCGGGCATTTGGCCGGTGCCATGCTGGATGTGTTTCAGACCGAGCCCTTGACGCCGGACGATCCCATCTGGAAGGCCCCCAACATCATGATCTCACCCCATATGTCCGGCGACTATGCGGGCTATCATGCAGACATGGTGCTCCAGTTTCTGGACAACTTTCAACGCTACAGAAGGGGTGAGCCGCTCTTGAACAGGGTGGATAAGGCGCTGGGATTTGTGGCCGCTTAAGCGGGCCGCGTGTTGATCGACACCAGAACCGCCACAAGCACCAGCGCGCCGCCGGCCCACGTGGCCCCATCGGGGATCTCGGCAAGCACGAAAAAGGCGAGCAGGGGCGCAAGCGGCGTCTCCAACGAAGAGAGCAGGGCAGTCTGGCCCGAGGCGATCCGCTTTGCCCCCTCCGCCAAGGTGACCGATGCAATGGCAAAGAGCAGCCCGAAGGCGATGAGGATGCCAATTTCAGCCGGTGCCACAGCCAGCGGCGCGCCGATGAGACCGGCGCACGGCAGCAGCAGGAGCGATTGCAAGACCTGCGGGCCGGCGCCCGGTGTTTGGGGATACTTGCGATAGATCACCATGATGGAGGCCATGGCGAAGGTCATCCAGAGCGCCAGCAGATCTCCATAGAGACTGAGCTCGCCAAGAGAACCAGAGACGATGATCGCCACGCCCAACAGCGCGCCGAGGCAGCCGGCGATGGTTCGCGCCTGCGCCCGCTCGCCAATGAAGATCCAGGCCAGCATGGCCGCGATCAAGGGGGAAATGGCGTAGATCAACGACACATTGGCGATGGAGGTGAGTTTGAAGGAGGGGATGAACGCCGCCGTGCCCAAGGCTCCGATGACGCCGACCGCGCAGCCGCTGGGGCCCAAGGTGCCGAACTCCCGGCGGGCGGCTCCTCTCAGCGCAATCCAAAAACAGGTAAAGGCGGCCGCCGACAGTCCGCGCCAGAAGATCACCTCCCACGCACCGGCCTCAACCCCCTTGGTGAAGAGGCCGGCGGTGCTGAAGGTGATGGCGGAGATGATCACCAGGAGTGTGCCGGCCGCATAATCGGAGCGAGGTGTGGAGGGCTGAGAGGTGTGGGTCACTGCGCTATGCCCCAAAGTTTGTTTGAGCATCGACAGACGCTAGTGGCTCACTAAAGCCTTGCACAACAGAGAAGATCTGGGCTTATCTATTAGAAAATCTCAGGTATAGATATGGCGCGTTCCCTTCCTCCCCTCAACGCACTCAGAGCCTTTGAGGCCGCCGCACGTCATCTCAGCTTCACCAAAGCCGCTGAGGAGCTGAACGTGACCCCGGCCGCGGTCAGCCATCAGGTGAAGGCCCTGGAGGCGCTCTATGGCGTGTCCTTGTTCCAACGCTTGACGCGGGCCCTGCGGTTGACGGAGGCGGGCCAAGCGGCGCACCCGCTGATTGGCCAGGGCCTGGACAAGCTGGCCCAAGGGTCTGAACAGATCAGCGCCCATGCGGGCCGTCAGGTGTTGACCATTTCGGTCGGCCCGTCGTTTGGCGCCATGTGGCTGGTGCCGCGTCTGGAGCGGTTCCGTAAACGCCACCCGGAGATCGAAATCCGGCTGGACGGCACGGACCGGCTCGCCACCGTGGGCAGTGACGGGGTGGATGTGGCGGTGCGCTATGGGCCAGGCGGCTACAAGGGCGTGCGGGTTGATTTTCTCTTCGCCCAGATGAACATGCCGGTCTGCAGCCCGGCGCTGCTGGCCGGATCACGCCCTTTGCAGGCGCCGGAAGATCTCGCCCATCACACCTTGTTGCATATTGACTGGAAGGAGGCAGAGGCCACCTGGCGCATGTGGCTTCTGGCCGCCAGCCTGCCGCACATCGATCCCACCAAGGGGCCTGTCTACACCATGGAGAGCATGGCGGTTCAAGCCGCGCTGGACGGTCAGGGAGTGGCCTTGGTGGGTGATGTGCTGGTGGCGGACGCGCTTGCGGCGGGCCGCCTAGTGCGCCCGTTCGGCGCGGAGCTGAAAACGCCGCTGAGCTTTTCTTACTATTTGATCAGTCCACTGAGCGACAGTGAAGACGCAAAGGTGACAGCTTTTAGAAACTGGCTGTTGGCCGAGGCGGGGCTTACGGCGCGCTGAACGTCACCTCCACAGGGCCCAGGCCCTCAAACACCGCGCGGCAGGTGTCGCCGGGCGTGGCCAGCACCATGGGCGTCGTGCTGCCGGTGTTGTGGATCTGGCCTGCGTTCAAGGTGACGCCATCCTCCCGGCTGCGATTGGCCAGCCACACCATCACGTTCAGCGGATCGCCCAGCACATCGGCTCCGGAGCCGGTGGCCTTCTCCTCGCCGTTGACCGAGACGGATGTACGGATGGTGCTGAGATCGCCCGCGTCCGAAAGCGCGGCGCCCGGGCCAAACACCAGCGCGCCATCCGTGCCGTTATCGGCGATGATGTTGAAGATCGATTGGCGGGTCCAATCGGCCAGATGGCTGGTGACCACCTCAATGGCCGGATGGACCCGGTCTATGGCGTCTGCAACCTCGGCGCGGCCATAGGGGGTCTCGCGCGGCGCCAGATCGCGGGCGAGTGTGAAGGCGAATTCCACTTCCAGGGTGATGGAGGGAAACGCGCCGGCGGGAAGCTCAGCCGGGGAGGGGTGCACCGTGCCTGCGGCAAGCTGGGCGCAATAGGGCTCATCCAGGCCCAGCTGGCGCTGGATATGGGGGTTGGAGCAGCCCACAAACCAGCCCGCCTGTGCCTCGCCAAGCCCGGCGAAGACCAGATCGCGAATGGCCAGGGCATCGGCCAGGGTCTGGGGTTTGCATGCGGCCGGCAGGTCGGCAATGACCTCGCCGGAGCGCCGGGCGGCCAGGAGCGTGTCGGCGGCCATAAGCTGCTGGGCATCGGTGAGAGGCGTGGTCATGGGAACTCTTCTTGTGTGATGGCTGCGGTCAGCCGGTTGATGTCTTCGCTCAGGGGACGGTCGTCTTCAAGGGCCGGGCTGTGGCGCCGGACCTGGGCCAGGGCCGTCTTCAAGGCCGGCGCACTGGGGCCGCCCGGCATGCGCAGCTCGACCGCCTGGGCGCCCACCATCAGCTCGATCGCGCTCAGCCGGCTGGCCAACTGTGCTGTGTGCACCAACGCGCTGGCGGCCGAGAAGGATGAGGTCATGACATCCTCCACACCGTCCGCGCACAGGCTGGACCAGAGCGGCGCCGGGGTGGCGGTTTTGATGAGTTCGGTGAGGATGGCTTCGGCCACCTTCATGACGGGCGCAAAACCGCTGGAGGTGGACCCCGGCGTTGCCAGAAACAGGGGAAGGTCGGTGAACCTGGTCGAAAACAGGACCGAAAGGCGGGCAACCTGGGCCGTGGCCACGTGCACAAGCGCGCGCATCAGGCCTTCTGCCGCGCTTGTCAGATGCGGCGTCAGATAGTTGCCGGTGGAGAGGATTTCGTCGTCGCCAGGAAGGGCTGCGGGGTTGTCGCTGGAGCCGTTGAGTTCGGTTTCGATCACAGAGCGCGCCTGGCCGATGGCCCAGATCGCCAGGCCGTGGATCTGGGGAATGTTGCGCAGCGAGAGCGGGTCCTGCAGGCGCCGGGCGGTGCCGGGCTGCAGCAGCGTGGAGCCTTCCAGTTTGGCGCAGAGGCGCCGGGCAGCCTCAGCTTCGCCGGGCTGCCCCCTCAGCGCAATCACACGGGTATCGAAAGGTGAGAGGTTGGCGCCGAACCCTTCCATGGAGAGCGCCGCTGCGGTGTCGGCGGCGGCAAGGGCGCGGACCGCCGCGGTGAGCCCGAGGGCTGAGACGCCGGCGGAAAAGCCGGCGTGGTTGGCCAGCGCCAGGCCGTCGCGCGGGCCGAGCGTGAGGGGCTGAAGACCGGCCTCTGCCAGGGCTTCGGCTGCCGCGCGCGTTGTGTTGCCATCTCCGCTCAGAAACGCGCCTTCACCGACCAGAGCGAGGCCTGAGGTGGCCCCCATGATGAGATCGCCCGCGCCAATGGACCCGAGGGTGCCCACGGCAGGGGTGAGGCCGGTCTCAAGCGCTGCCTTCAGGCCCTCGGCCAGTTGGGGCCGGGCGCCGGCTGCCCCGAGCAAAAGCGTGTTGAGGCGCGTCAGCAGGGCCGCGCGCACCTGTTCACGGGGCAACAGATCGCCGGCGGCGTGGGCCCGTCCTCTGACGGTCTGGTAGGAGTAGGCTTCCAGCTCTTCGGCCCCCAGGGCCGTGCCGGCCAGCGCGCCAAGACCTGTGGTGATGCCGTAGACCGGGACCTTGCGGGCAATCCGGTCATCGATGATGGCGCGCGATCTGGCCATGCGCGCCAAACCCTCAGGCGCGAGCGTGATCTGGGGCCGGCCCCGGCTTGCGGCGTCCAGGCTCTCGCAGGTCAGGTTCCGGCCATCCAGTGCCAGAAGGGGCGGGGCGGCGGTCATGGGGCTTAAGCGATTTCCAGGGCCAGCTGGCCTTCTTCCACCACATCGCCTTCGGCAATATGGAGCGCGCTGATCGTACCGGCTGCGGGGGCCTCGTAGGGGACTTCCATCTTCATCACTTCCATAATGAAGAGCTCTTGGCCTTCTTCCACCGGATCGCCGACGGCAACATGAACTTTCCAGACAGATCCACCGGTTTCCAGGTTGATGCTTGTGGCCATGGGGGCGGTCCTTCTTGTTCGGTGATCTTGAGCGGGCTGAGGCTAGATTGAATCGCTTGGCGAGGGAAGCTCTTTGCGTTTCCCCGCGTCCTTGCGAAAGCGAGGACCTTCTGAGCCAAGGGAAAGGGGAGAGCTATGGGCCCCCGCTTTCGCAGGGGCGCGGTTGGGGCTCACGGCCGGATGGTGAAACCCACCTTGCCGAGCAGAGGCGGCAAGAGCGGTTGGATGCGGTCAATCCAGCGACACAGCATGGGGCGGGTTTCGCGTGGGTCAATCAGTTCGTGTACGGAGAAAGCCTCAGCCCGCGGGAAGGGCGATTGCTTGGCGGCCAGCATTTCTTCCAGCTCGCGGCGCTTGGCGTCTGGGTCTGCCGCTTGGGCGATCTCCCGGTGGAACGCCACGGCCACGCCGCCCTCCACCGGCAACGGGCCGGTCTCAGCAGAAGGCCAGGCGAGCACATAGGCATCGTGGCCATAGTGGGCCACCTGCGCCACTCCGAAGGACCGGCGCACCATAATGGAGGCCCAGGGCACATTGGCCATGGCGGCGGTGAGTGCGGTGTGGGCGCCATGGCGGATGGTGGCCTCGCGCTCAGCCTGCGAGCCGATCATGAAGCCCGGCTCATCCACGAAGCTGACGACCGGCAAATGGAACGTCTCGCACAGTTCGATGAAGCGGCGCGCCTTGTGCGCGCCGTTCGCGGTCATGGCCCCGGCCAGGTGCCGGCCGTCATTGGCCCACACGCCCACGGGCTGTCCGTTGAGACGGGCAAGGCCGGTGATCTGGCTACGTCCATAGCCCTTGCCGATCTCAAAGAAGCTTTCCTGATCAAGCACCAGACGCAGCAGTTTGCGCATGTCAAAGGCGCGGCGGCGCTCGCGCGGGACGATATCCAGCAGGGCCTCTTCCTGGCGGTCCTGTGCGTCGTCGCAGGCGGTTACGGGCGCCAATTCCCAAACGTTTGAGGGGAGATAGCTCAAAAACCTGCGAATTTGAGTCAAGGCGTCCGCCTCATCCTCGCTGGCATTGTCCACCGTGCCGTTCTTGGTGTGAACCTCTGCGCCGCCCAACTCGTCCTTGGTCTTCTTTTCGCCCATGGCGCGCTGGACCACGGCGGGGCCGGCGATCAGAACCTGGGCGGTGGATTGGGACATGACCGAGAAATGAGAGGCCACCAAGCGGGCTGCCGGCATGCCCGCAACAGCGCCCATGGCGCCGGTGGCGACCGGCACGGTGGCCATGGTTTCGGCCACTGAGCGGAAGCGGTGGGGATCATACACCGGGGCGCTGAGGCTTGCCTTCTTGGTGCCGCCCACGCTGCCGCCCGCGCCCTCGTGAAGGCGGATCAGCGGGACCTTGAACTTCACCGCCAGGTCTTCGGTATATTGGCTCTTGCGCTGACCGGCAGCGGAGGGGGAGCCGCCTTTCAGGGTGAAATCCTCCCCGCCCACGATGCAGCGCCGCCCGTCGATCTTGCCGAAGCCGAGCACATAGTTGGCGGGTGAGAACTCGATCAGGTTGCCGTTTTCGTCCAGCTCCGCATCGCCTGCGCCCATGCCGATTTCTTCAAAGCTGTCCTTGTCCAGCAGCGTATCGATCCTCTCGCGGATGGTCATGCGGCCCTTGCGGTGCTGGGCCGCCACTGCGCTCTCGCCGCCCTGGCGCTTGGCGAGCCTGCGCCGCTCATGAATTTGTTCGGTTTCGTCTTTCCAGGTCATGGGCCGGGCATCTGGCTTTCAAGGGGTGGGCCGAAGAGGGGATATGTTGCCCTAAACGCGCGGCGACGCAATAGCCAACTGGCCGCCGATTGCCGCCCGCGTGGCAGACATTCTTGCATCAGACGCTTGGCAAGAGAGGATAATTTTGCTGCTATACGGTCTTAGTTGCCGTGCATTGCGGCAATTTTGGTGTGATTGGGAGGAATTCAAATGGAACGCCGTAAATTTCTGAAGACAGCCGGCATTGGGGCGACGGCTGCTGCTGCCACCACGTTGGCCGCGCCTGCGATTGCGCAAGGGGTGAAGGACATGGTGATCGTCTCCACCTGGCCGCGGGACTTTCCGGGGCTTGGCCTCAGCGCCCAGCGTCTGGCGGCCCGCATTACCGAGCTTTCGGACGGTAAGCTGAAGACCCAGTATTTTGCCGCTGGAGAGCGCGTTGGTGCGTTTGACTCGTTCGATGAAGTGGCCTCCGGCAACGCCCAGGCCTACATCGCCGCCGACTATTACTGGAAGGGCAAGCATCCCGGCTGGGCCTATTTCACCACCGTACCGTTCGGTATGACCACGGTGGAATGGAACGCTTGGATCAAGTTCATGGGCGGTCAGGCCCTGTGGGACGAGCTGGCCGGCGAGTTTGGCCTGAAGTGTCTGGCCTGCGGGGCCACGGGCACCCAGATGGGCGGCTGGTTCAACAAAGAGATCGAAACGGCAGAAGACCTTAAAGGTCTGAAGATGCGCATTCCGGGTCTTGGCGGCGACGTCATGGCCAAGCTGGGTGCGTCTCCCGTGTCGCTGCCGGGTGGTCAGATTTATGAAAACCTGGTGTCTGGCGCGATCGACGCCACTGAGTGGGTTGGCCCCTACAATGACTACTTCATGAAGTTCTATGAGGCAGCCAAGTTCTACTACTATCCGGGCTTCCACGAGCCGGGCGGCGGTCTGTCGTTCGGGATGAACAAAGGCTGGTGGGACGGCTTGACCAAGCTGGAGCAGCAGTTGATCACGGCCGCCTGTATGGAAGAGCATGCGGCGCAGTATGAAGAGACCGTGGCCAACAATGGTAAGTTCCTGGCTCGGCTGGTGAACGACCATGGGGTTGAGGTGAAGCAGTTCTCTGACGACATCTATGACAGCTTCGGCGAAGCCTCCAACGCGGTCTACGAAGAGACCCGTTCGCACAGCGAGCTGGCCAAGAAGATCGATGACGCCTTCCAGGCAGCTTTGAGGGAAGTGGGCGGCTGGCGCAAGATCGCCGAGGTGGCGTTCTCGACCCAGCGCAACCGGGTGCTCGGCATATAAGTATAGACATAATCTCTCCCGGGCTTGTTTGTTTCGAACGGGCCCGGGGCATTTTTCCCAGGTTAGCAAAACGGTGTGCAGCGCACCGCCTGCACACGCAGACCTTGATTGATCCGCACTCTTGCCGAGGGCTTATCGCCTGCCGAATGTGGTGGGGCTTCTCTCGCCAAATGTGGCGGCTTGTTCCTCTGGCGCCGGCGCCATTGCATCCTGGCCATGGGCAACAGTGGGCACGTTTAAGTCAGGCTCAACGCGCGCAAGGCTCGGGCGCCGTTTGTTGAACACGGCGCTGAAAAGAAGGCAGGCTGCGATCAGGCTCATGAGGTTGACCACGGCGAGCGTAACAATGCGGTTCGAGAAATAGGCCTGACCAACGGTCGATGTGAGCTCACCGGTCTCAGTGCTCCTGAGCAGGTGCACGGTTTCGGGCGCGCCAAAGGAAAAGAATGTGTAATCCTTGCTATGGCTCTTGCCGTTCAGCTCGTATTTGAAGCCGCATTGATTGAAGATGAAGACGGTGGACTTGCACTTCCGGTCGGTGGTTGGGATACCTGCAATCACCAGTTTGTGGCTTTGCAGGCGAAAGTCCGACGCCAAATCGTCCTCAAGCCAGATCAGCAATGGACCAATCGCCATGGCGCAAATTGCGAATAATGCAGCTTTCATGATCTAATCCCCCAAAGATAACAAGTTTTTGCACAATAAATGTGCGTAGTGAATTTTCAACTGAAAACAGAGAGTTTGCCACTAAATGGCTTATTTATGGATTGCGGCTGTCTGAAACCCGCATGTCAATTGGCGAAACTCCACTAAATGTGCAAAACTGCAAAACGAACCCAATTTCGCGTAAGCGTATGACTCTAGTGTGAAATTGGCGCTATTTGGCCTTGATGGTTGAGTTCTCTTGTGAAGGGCGCACCAACCGTCATCCCGGAATTTTGCGAAAGCAAAATATCCGGGACCCAGAGCCGCGAAGTGCGGAGAGTGCGGCCCTGGGTCCCCGCTTTCGCGGGGATGACGAGGGGAGAAGCGGGGATGACGAGAGGGTGGAGCGGAGGCGGGAGTTACCCCAGCGCCCCCTTCAGATCGCGGATCAGATCGTCCAGATCCTCAACCCCCACCGACAGGCGTACAAGACCATCGTCAATGCCGATGCTCTCGCGGATCTCCTTGGGGATCGAGGCATGGGTCATGATGGCCGGATGCTCGATCAGGCTCTCCACACCCCCTAAGCTTTCGGCAAGCGAGAACAGCTCGGTGCGCTCCAGGAACCGCTTGGCCGGCTCCAGGCCGCCTTTGATCACCGCAGTGACCACACCGCCGCAGCCGTGCATCTGGCGCATGGCAAGCGCATGCTGCGGGTGAGATTTGAGCCCCGGGTAGTAGACCTTTTCGATCTTCTCATGGCCCTCCAGCCATTCGGCAATGGCCTGCGCATTGGCGCAGTGGCGCTCCATGCACAGTGGCAGGGTCTTCAGCGCGCGTAAGACCCAGAAGCTGTCATTGGCGCCCAGAACGCCGCCAATGGCGTTCTGCAGGTAAAACAGCTGGTCGGCCAGTTCCTGACTGCCCGTGACGATCATGCCGGCCACAATATCGGAATGACCGTTGAGGTATTTGGTGGCCGAATGGACGACGATGTCGATCCCATGGTCAAGAGGGCGCTGGCAATAGGGCGAGGCGAAGGTGTTGTCGGCAACGGTTAGCAGGTCATGCTTGCGGCCCAGCTCGGCCACGCCCTCAAGGTCCACCACCTTCAGAAGGGGGTTGGTGGGGGTTTCCACCCATAACATCCGGGTGTCCGGCCCGATGGCCGCTTCCACCTGAGCAAGGTCGGAGAAATCCACAAAGGCAAAACTGTGGCCGGCCGTGCGGCGGCGCACGTTTTCAAAGATCCGGTAAGTGCCGCCGTAAAGATCATCGCCCGCCACGATGTGGGAACCTGAGTCCAGCAACTCCAGAACCGCGCCCGAAGCGGCCATGCCGGAGGCCGCGCCAAAGCCGGCAACCCCGTTCTCCAGATCGGCCACACAGTCTTCCAGCGCCCGCCGGGTGGGGTTGCCGGTTCTGGAATATTCATAACCCTTATGTTCTCCCGGGCTTTCCTGCACATAGGTCGAGGAGGCATAGATGGGGGTCATAATGGCGCCGGTGACGGGATCTGGGCGTTGGCCGGCATGGATGGCGCGGGTCGCAAAGCCCTGGCGGTTCTTTTCGGTCATGGGGTGTTAAGCCTTGTTTTTCGGGCGGTGAGGGTGGTGTGGTGAGGCGTTCTAGTCAAGGCCGGATCAGCCTGCAAATAACAACAAGTTTTTCAGACGCTCTTCCTGCCAGCGGGTTTCCGGGATCGCGGCGTTGAGGCAGGTGCGGGCCTCCTCAAAGCGCTTTTGCTCCAAGAGGAACTCCGCATAATCCATCAGGAACTCCTGGCCGCCATATTCAGCCTCCATGGCGGCGCGGTAGGCGCTGTCGGCCTGATCCATGTTGCCGCTTAAGCGGTGGATCTCGGCGATCAGCCGGTAGGGTTCGCCGGCTGTTGGCACCAGGGTGCTCCAATGTCTGGCGGCGTGGAGGGCGCCGGTCCAGCTCTCTTGCGCGATCTCAGCTTCCGCCAAGGCCTGCCAGACGGCGGCCCGCTGAGGCTCGGCCTCGCTGAGCGGGGTCAGAATGGCCAACGCGTCATCGGCCTTGCCGGTGGCGGTCAGCGTCTGGGCCTGCAGCACACTGCGCCGCCAGCCGCCCCAGCCGTCGGGAACATGGGCAAAGGCCTTACTCGCATCTTCGGCACGGCCCACCGCCAGGCAGGCTTGTGCATAAAGCGCGGCAAGGTCGGCCGAGGTCTCCAGCTGGCCGGCAAAGGGCTCCAGCAGGCGAACCGCTTTCTTGCGCCCCCCTTCTGCCAGGGCGGCGCGGGCTTTGGTCATGTGTTTTTCCAGATCGAGCGCTTCCGGCGTTCCCCGGCGCACATAGCCTTCGATCATGCGGGAGATGTTGAGGTCGATGGCGTCTTGTTCCACATGGCGCTGATCATCCTCCCAGGCAGCATCGCGCGATGAGAGCGTGATGCTTTCATAGCTCGGGAAGTAGTCGATATGCGCGTTCTCTGAGATGATCTCATCGGCGGCCGTGCGCAGGACCGCCTTGGAGAGGCCATTGGCCACCAAAACGTCGCGGCCCGTGTAAGTTGCCGTCAGCGGCACCGGCGAGACGGTGAGCAGGATGCGCTGGTCGTCACCGCACGTGCGCTTCAAGAGGGCCACGATCTGGCGCAGATAGTCCAGGGTTTCTGAATAGCTCAGCACGTGGAGCTCGAAGCGGTCGGGATACTTGGCCACCAGAGCCCGGCGCGGGGAGTAGTTCAGATAGAGCTCAGCGCGCCGGTCGTACCACACTTCCGTGAGGCCTAAGGTCATCACCACCACGCGGCAGCTGCGCACCTCGCCGGTGATTTCTGTGATCACCTTGCGCCGCTCGACAACCTCATCGCGCGAGGCCGGGCGAATGGCGGCCGGCAGGTGGATGTCCACGAACCGGTCCGGGTAAACCTCGAAGAGGTTGGTGTCCGCATCGAACGGGTGGGCCTCATCAAGCGCCCAGGTCAGCTCGTTGAGGATTGAGGGCACGCCGTAATTGTTGAGAATGTTCGCGCGGTGTTTGAAGAGGGTTTGGCCGGCGCTGAGGATCCGCCGGGTCACCACGTCAAAGCCGCGCGTGGCCAGGGCCTTTTCGATGTTGCGGGCAAAGCAGGAGCCGATGGTGAAGATCTTCTCGCCCGGCACCAGATGGAAGTTGGGTTGAAAGCCCGGCTTGCACAGGGGCTCGATGCGGTTCTCCGGAGCGAGCCTGGAGGGCCACTCGGCGAGCCCGTCTGCTTTCAGGTTTTCAACCGCCTGGGGGCCGGGGATGATGGTTGTGGGCATGGGACTATCCTGCCGCGAGCCTCATATGGTTGAGCACATCGATCTTGGTGATGAGGCCCTGGAACTTGCCGTTGTGAATGACCGGCACCACCATACCTCGGGTGAGCAGAAGAAGCACGCGGGCGAGGTCCTCATCGGCGCTCACCGTGCGCAGGTCCGCGGTCATGATGTCGGAGGCGTTGCCCTTGAACCCGCCCGTGTCATAGACGTGGAGCAGGAGGTCTTCCTCATCCAGGAGGCCCACCAG
>JBCDDQ010000060.1:0-18936 GCA_039180225.1 Pseudomonadota bacterium | reverse complement strand
GCGGCTCGCGGAGTTCACCATCACCGACCGAAGCGACATGGCCTATCCGGTGCTCTTGGGGCGGCGGTTCCTGGCCGGGCGCGTTGTGGTGGATGCAAGCGCCAAGAACCTCACCGGCGGTGCGTGCGCGCCATGACCTTCGCCCCCGCAAGGCGTTAAAGAACCTCGTCGTCGTCAAACAGCGGATGCCCCTCGATTTCGTCCTCGATCTCCTCCAGCCGTCCTTCGGCCACCGGCAAGCTGCGCACCCGGGCAATATGGAACAGGGCATCCCCCTGATTGATCACGGGCAGGTTGGTGCGCCCGATCACCAGGCCCGCATGGGGCACCGTCACCTCCACATCGATGGCGCCAAACGGATCGGAGAGATAGCCTACCACCTCCCCATCGGCCACCAGATCGCCCGTGGTCTTGTGGGCCCGAAGGATGCCGCCGGCCTTGGCGCGCATCCAGTAGCTTGAACGCGATTGGATGGGGTCGCGCCTGGCGGGCGCTATGGCCCGTCTGGGGAGCATGCCCAATTCACGCATCACCGACATGATGCCGCGCACCCCGATGCGAATAGAAAACTCATCAAAACGCAGCGCTTCTCCTGCTTCGTAAAGCAAGACTTCAATGCCATGCTGGCTGGCGGCGGCGCGCATGGTCCCATCGCGGAAGTCCGCTTCGATCACCACCGGTGCGCCGAACGCCTTCGCCAGGCTCTTCAGCTTGTCGGATGGCGCAGAATAGCGGATCTGCGGCAGGTTCGTGCGATGGATCGCCGCCGTGTGCAGGTCAATCGCAAGGTCGGCACGCAGCACCACCTCGTTTAGGAAAAGGTCCGCCAGCTGAGCTGCCAGCGAGCCCTTGTCGGATCCAGGAAAGCTCCGGTTCAAATCTCGCCGGTCAGGCAAATAACGAGAATGGCTGATAAAGCCGTACGCATTGACCACCGGAACGGCAAGGAGCGTGCCGCGGATTTGGTTCATCCACGGCGATGCCAGAACCCGGCGGATGATCTCAACGCCCAGAACTTCATCGCCGTGGACAGCAGCTGAGACCGCAAGCACGGGTCCCGCCCGCTTGCCATTGATCACCTCGGCGGAGAGGTTTACGGGCGTGTGGTTCGACAACAAGCTGACCGGAAGGTCCACAACGCGCCGATCGCCGGGTTCTACCGTCTCGCCGCCGATCTCAAATGCGGCATTGCGTGGAGCCCTTGCCATGGCCGCTTAGCCGCGGCCCCGGGTCTTGGTTTTGCCCGCCTTGGCATTGTCTTCCACAAAACTGATGATCTTGCCGGCCACGTCTATGCCGGTGGCCTTCTCGATGCCTTCAATGCCGGGCGAAGAGTTCACCTCCATGACCACGGGCCCATGGTTTGAGCGCAGAAAGTCCACACCGCACACATTGAGCCCCATCCGCTTGGCGGCACGCACGGCGGTGGACCGTTCTTCAGCTGTGATCTTGATGGGCTTGGCGCTGCCGCCTCTGTGGAGGTTGGAGCGGAAATCATCCTCTGCACCCTTGCGCTGCATGGCGGCCACCACCTTGCCGCCGATCACCAGGGCGCGGATGTCGGTGCCGCCGGCCTCTTTAATGAACTCCTGGACCAGGATGTTCACGTTGGCGCCGCGAAACGCTTCGATGATGGACTTGGCCGATTTGTTGGTTTCCGCCAGAACGACACCAATGCCCTGGGTGCCTTCCAGGAGTTTGATCACCACCGGGGCCCCGCCCACCAGTTCGATCACTTCTTCGGTTTCCTTCGGGTCGTGCGCAAAGGCCGTCACCGGCAGGCCGATGCCGATGCCGGCCAGGAGTTGTGTGGAGCGCAGCTTGTCGCGCGAGCGCCCGATTGCCACGGATTCGTTCAGCGACCACACGCCCATGGTTTCAAACTGGCGCACCACAGCGAGGCCGTAAAAGGTGATGGACGCCCCGATCCGCGGGATCACCGCATCATATCCGCTCAATTGCTCATCCTGGTAGTAGAGCGCCGGACGGTGAGAGGCGATCGAGATGTTGACCCTGAGGGTGTTGATGATGTCGATGGTGTGACCGCGTTCCTCCGCTGCCTCCACAAGCCGTTTATGGCTGTAGAGGCTCGCGTTGCGCGCCAGCATGGCAAGTTTCATGTGATATCCCCTCCCTCAAGGTTTTTTTGGTTCCCCGGCCAGGAACGACCGGCCGGGGTTTACGACAAGTTTGCGCCGCCGAATAGCGGTTCGGCCCAAGATCAGCTCAAAGCCCATCTGAGCCCGGTTCGCAAGCGAGAGCTCTATGGACCAGCGGCGGGTCCCCAGCCTCAGGGAAGTGTTGATGATGTAGCGCTCTTCCGGCACACCGCTGGTGTTTCTGATCTCGCGCTTATCGGCCACCGGGGCTTCGCATGAGATCAGATCGGTCCCGTCCTCGCCGCTGGCAATCTTGAAGCGGACCCAGGGCGCGCCATCGCGCTCAAAAGTCTCCACCTCCTCAGCATGCAGGGCGGCCGTGCGGGCACCGGTATCGATCTTGGCTTTGATGCGCGCCACCCCCAGCCGGGGCAGGCCTACCCATTCGCGCCAGCCGATTTGTGCGACCTGCCTTGTTGGACCGTTCTTGCCCGCATGTGCGTCCACGTGGGTCACTGCTCCCTCTCAGTGCTTTACCCACAAGACGTTATCGCCTCGGTGCGCTCCCAAGCAAGCAGAGATCGCAATCAGAACTGTTGCAAGGGTTTGGCCCCGGTTCTTAAGGCGCGCCTCAGCGCTCCACCCGCGGGAGCGAAACGGATTGTCAACCAATACTTGGCATGTCATAGTGTGGGGAAGAATGGATGATTGCGTGACAAATCTGGGCGAACGAATTGTGATTGCAGTGGAACGGTCGGGACTTACCCGCTCGGGTCTTGCTAACGTTTTGGGCATTTCGCGCCAGGCGGTGAACAATTGGATTAAGGGCAAGAACAACCCGTCCACCAAGAACCTGTCAGATATCGCTGCGGCCACAGGCGTGCGCCTGGAATGGCTGGCGTTGGATCAGGGACCGATGGAGAAAGAGCGGGCCAACGGCCATGCTGAGCGGGTGTTTGACCTGTCCACGGACATTCTGGAAGATGTGATCAACGGCATTGAGCAGGTCTCGCGCGAAGACGGCTTGGATCTGCCGCCTAAGCTGAAGAGCAAGCTGATCACTGAGCTATACCGGCAAGCGGCCTCTGCAGAAAATGCAGACCTTTCCTCCGAACATACCTTGCGCGCGGTGATCGGATATGCGATGCGCTCGGAGGGTGCGGCAGGTTAGGCACAGGACTTGCAATCGCTTTTTTGAACTTCGGGGGCACGCAATCATGGCAAATTCGGATCGCATAGAACATCTCAAGCGCATTTTCCGGCAATCGTTCCATACGGAGCGGGCCGGAGAAAAGCAATCAGTTCAAGACCTTGCAGAGAGCTATGGTTTGACGGACATCATGAACATGATCATCGTCAACCGCTTTGGCTGCGAGTCCATTGAAGAGCTTTCCCTGGGTGAACTGAGCGAGTTGTCGGAGACCTTGCACACCCTTCACAGCGTGAAAGCGGCGAACACGGCCCCCAACGTGGTGTCCTTTCCCTCACCGCGCGGAAAATGAGACGGGCGCAGATAGACCAGCGACCCCTGGCGGAGGCCCAGGACGAGCTGCTGCAGGCGGCGCTTCAGTGGCACCGGGCAAGTGGCGGTGTGTATGATCTGAACGACCCGAATCTGTCCGAACTTCAAGAACATATTCAAATCAGCGCTGATATCGCCGACAGCTGGCCCCCGCCCTATCTCCTGGTGGGGCGCAAGTCCACAACGGCACAACTGTTCGGATCGGAGTTTGCCAAACACGTGGCCGGCCAGCCGGGCCTGCCCGACCGAACCTTCGAGAATCTGGTGAATGCCCGATACCAGCATGTGTCGGAGAGTGGGGAAGCGGCGTTCGATACGGTCACCTGCACGATCATTCCGCCAAACCGCGCGCCCATGGGGCTGGTGTATGACCGGTTGATCCTGCCGTCGCGCTTCAGCGATGGGGCCCGCACCTTTTCTGTCTTCACGACTATTCAGAAAAAATTTGCGGTAGTGTCACCATCCAGCGGAGATCTTCTCTTGCATTCCAGACCAGCCAGTCTTCGCCACTGATATTGGACGGAGAGCGGCGCCAGGTGGTGCCGGCGGGCGAAATGTGCTGATAGCCCTCGCGTACGGGAAAGCCGCGCTGGGTCAGTTTTGAAGCCACAAAGCCATAGATGAAATCCGGGTTCCAGCGCAGCAGAGCCAGCGCCTGGGCCAGTCTTGCCAATGTGGCGGCCACACGGAACTTTCTGAGTTCAGGATCCACCCACAGCTCGCCGTGATAGATGACCTCGCCGGTGATCTTTTGGGCGGCCGGACAATGCACCTCGCCAATCTCACCGTTGTGGATGCGGCGCAGGTTCTTCATCCAGAAATCAGCCAGCGTGCACCCAGTCAGATCATCCCGGCGCATGGCCTGAACGTGGACAATGGCGCCCTCCGCGGTCTCGCCCACCATCATCATGGCGTTGGCGGGAATGATGTCCATGAATTCCGGATGGAATGGCTCCGACAGGTAGCCTTTGCCCTGAAGATCGTCACAGATCCTCTGGAACACGTGGACATCGTGGCACTCGCGCACGAACACGCCTGCCTCTTCCACATACCTGCGCTGGACTTCGATAAACCGGGACGTGTCCAGTTCCGGGACGCCAGTGGGGCCTGAACGGGGCAGATTTTGCGGCTTCTCGTCCTTCAAACGCTCAACGGCAGCCGCCAAGCTTTGAAGCTCGCTCACATCATCACGCAGTTCGGCAATCGATCGGCTCATAAAGTTTCCCCGCCCGGGAGCGGCAAGAGCCTGTGCTCCCCCACCCAGCAACTAGACACAGTTTCATTTTGTCTAAGGGAAGACGATTGTGGTTAAAACTGGGTTAAGCCCACGGTCAAAAACGGCACAGATCAGACTATTGGACTGACGCGGTCACCCCGGTCACGTCCACCCAAAAGCGCCAGTTTCTGGGTTCGATCTGGTCGATGAACTCAATTGTCTCAGTAAACGCGTGACTGAGACCGGGACCCAGTTTGACCCCGTAGAGCCCAACTGTCCTCTGTCCCACCATATTGCACTCGCTTGTGAGCCGCGAAATCTGCACCTCATCAATGGGCGTTGTGAAAAAGGCCGGACAGTCGAACAGCCGCGCACGCAGGGAAACATCCTGGGCGGCGTGTTCCGGAGACAGGTTCTTGATCTCACCCGTCAGGGTCCAGGAGGAGAAATCAACGGCCTGCTGCTCATCGCCAGTCGAACTCCAAGCCACTTTTTCGCCCGGACGCAAGGTGCTCTTCAGCAGGGCGATGTCTTGAGGTTTCAGGGCAAAACGCGCGGTTTCCAGCTTCCTGGTGACCTCTTCAACCTCAGCAATTGTCTGATCGGGACCGGGCGCTGCGGCTTCGCGCCGTTCCGGCTGGTCAAGCACATAGAAAAACACCCCGGATACAAGGGCAATGGCGCTTAAGACCCCCAAGCCGATCCAGCGTGTGGCCCGGGAATCCGCGAACATCCAAATAAGGATGCCAAGAATGAGAAACAGAAATGCCCAGCGAAACAAGACTTCAAATCTCCAATTGCTGCCGCCTTAGATATGGCGTTGCGCCCTCATTCCGTCAATGTGCCATGAAAAATGACTGCAAAATTCTTTGAGGCTGAGGATTTGAGAATATGTCGCCTGATACGCCAATTCTCATTTGTGGGGGCGGACCGGTTGGGCTTACTGCAGCTCTGGAACTCGCCCGGCGCGGGTTTTCGCCCCACATTATTGACAATGACGGCGAGCCGACGCCTGAATCACGCGCCTTGGCCGTGAACGCCCGCACCCTGGACGTTCTGGAGCCGTCCGGAATGAGCGAGCGCATTATTGCCACCGGCAACCGCGTGAACGGTATGATTTTCCTCAACAAGGGCCGCGAGGCCATGCGGCTGGACCTCAGCCACATGCCCCATCGCTTCAACTTCCTGGTGACCTTGCCGCAGTCGCAAACAGAAGAACTCCTGATTGAAGGCCTGCGCGAGCTGGGGGTTGGTGTGAACTGGCACACCGAATTGAGCGCCTTTACGCAAGACGAGAGCGGCGTTCACTGTGAGCTGCAGAGCCAATCAGGCCGCTCGACCCATCACGCGCAGCTATTGGTCGGCGCAGATGGCGCGCATTCGCTGGTGCGCAAGTCCTTGGGACTGAGCTTTGATGGACCAAGCGAGCCGAACGCCTTCAGCTTGGCGGATGTTACGCTGGACGACTGGCCGTTCCCCTTCGACAGGGCCGTGGTCCATTCAGAGCCGGACCGCGTCGTCGCCTTCTTTCCCATTTCAGAGGGACATGGGCGGTTTGTCAGCAACCATCCTGATCTTCTGAACCATCTGCCCCAGAGCGCCAGGATCAAGGACGTGGTGTGGCAATCAGCATTCACTATCAGTTACCGGCAGGTGCCGACCTATCAGGTGGATCAGGTCTATCTGGCAGGCGATGCCGCCCATGTTCACTCACCCGTCGGCGGGCGTGGAATGAACTTGGGCATTGAGGACGCAGCCACTCTGGCATGGCTCGTTGCGGAGGATCGCACGGCCGATTACACGAAACTGCGCCATCCGGTGGGTCAGCAGGTCTTACGGTTCACCCGCGCGCAAACCCAACAACTGACCCGGCGCGGTCTCATTCAGACCTTTCTGCAGAACACCCTGGCACCGCTTTTGTTGAAGCTGCCGGCCATCCAACGCATAGCGGTGACGCGGTTGGCTGGCCTTGAGACACCTCACCCGCAATGGCTCTGAGCCAAGACTTTAGGGAATGTCCTTGCGCAACTCCGAGAGCGCCAGATCCACCGCGTGGGCCAAGGCATGCAGGCGATCGAGCTCTTCGGGCATCACCGTGCCGTCGGCTTCCATTACCTTGGCGGCCAGTTCCCAGATATGGCCCAGCTGGGCCTCAGAACGCTTGGCAACCCTGAGCACTGAACGTTCGATTGCCTCAATATCGGGTGCTTGATGGCGGAACCAGTCCATCACCTTGGCATGGTCGTAGTTCCCAGCCACTTCATGACCGAGACTTTCACTGCGGCTGCGCACGAACACCGAAATCAGGTTGTCCTCCGCCGTGTGCAAGGTTTCATCTGCCTTGGCGATAAATGCAAGAATGCGCAGTTCGTCACCCAGCTCTTCCAAAACCTTGCGCGTGGTTCCGTGGTCATCGTCAAGATCGCCGGCCTGCTCACGGAAGGGGGCGAAAAAGGCCCGGATATCGCCGATTCTGGCGCCTGTCGCATGGTTTGCCGCGTCGATAATCCGATCGAGAAGGAAGGTGCGGTCCGTGCGCCTGGCGTGACAGAACGCCAAGAGCCTGTCGCCATCATCTGAATGGACCAGGCGCTTGCAGGTGACCAAGCGGTTGGTGCGCCGCCCTTCCGCGTCCACATAGCCCAGCTCCAGGCGCAGGCCATCCAGGACCGGTTCTGGATCCAACGCCTCATCGGCATGCATATCAGGGGAATCGGCAGCGCTTAGCGCGCCATCGCCTAAGTGCTTTGGCGCGGTCGAGGTCTCGGGTCCAACGCCGCGAACTGCTTCTCTCAGACGCGCAAATATCCCCATGCAATCTCCGTTCTCCGCTCAGCTGCACCGCACGGCAATTCTAGCACACAGGACCACCGGAGAATATGACAGGTTTGGGACAGATGCCTCTAGCGGCGCGCGCAGCGCTCAACCCACAACATGCCGCTGCGGCGCAAGCGAATCGGCAAAACCTGCACCTTTTGCAGGCAACCCAAAGTGCGCTTCAGCCGACGTTCCCGATTGCCGCCTTTGATGTAAGACACCACACGACGCGCGGCCGCCATTTGGGCGTTGCGGCAGTTGCTGGTTTGCTTCGGCGTTGGTTTGCGCGAACAGATCACCCGCGCGGCCCGTTCGGCCCGGGTCATGAAATAGGCTTCTGAACGTTTTTGATTTTGGGCATACGCCTCCAGATCGCCGATCAGCATCAGTGTTGCTGCGCACGCGCAAAGAAGGGCCACTTTATTCGGATTGCTTTTCTTTCTCATACGGGTCTCTTAGAAAGCCACTTGGGCAGAACTGTGAGTGCGGCGGCGCATAGGCTTATGACACAAACGTGGAAGGTCACAACAGAATTCTTGCACCAAGACGCCGCAGTGCCTCTGGTGGAGCGGCTGGAGGAGGCTCTGGACGGTGAGCCCGTGGTGGTGAGCACCTTCGAAACGGACCCTGCGGCCGGGTGGTGGACCGTGGAGGTGTACTTTCAGGACCGCGTGCCGTCTGAGGCCGATTTGGAGCGGTTGTTTGGCACGGTGCGCCGGTCCTCGGAGCGCCTGCCCGATGCTGACTGGGTGAGCCATAGCCAAAGCCAGTTGACCCCAATCCGCGCCGGGCGCTTTTTCGTTCACGGCGCACATGACCGCAGCTTGAGGCCGGCCGCCGGCATCAGCATCGAAATTCAGGCCGGCCAAGCGTTCGGTACAGGCCATCACGGCACCACGCGCGGCTGTTTGCTGGCGATTGATGATGTGCTGAGAAGGGCCTGCCCGGCCAGGGCGCTGGATGTTGGCTGTGGCTCGGCAGTGCTTGCCATTGCCTTTGCCTTGGCGACCCGGCGCAGGGTTCTGGCCAGTGACATTGATCCGGTGGCCGTTGCCGTGGGCAAAAGCAATGCGCGGCTGAACGCAGCCGGCACCCTGGTTCACACGGTGATTGCCGGTGGTGTTGAGAACCCCGAGATCCGCGCCTTTACGCCGTCAGAGCTTGTGATCGCCAACATTCTGGCCAAGCCCCTATGCCAGATGAAAGCGGGCCTGGCCGCGGCCGTGGCGCCAGGCGGGCATCTCATCTTGTCCGGCATCACAGTTGACCAGGAGCGCCGGCTGCTCGGCAGCTATGGCCCGTTCGGGCTTGTCTTCCAGAAATGCTGGCGGCTGGACGGCTGGTCCACGCTGCTCTTGGCCCGGCCTCATGCCTAGAGCGACATGAGATGAAACTGAACCTCATATCGCTCTGGCCCAAAAGCAACAACGCCCCCGGTTTCCCGAGGGCGTTGGAACAGCAATTTGGCGAACGGCGAGGCTAGAGTTTGGCCACGAGAGTGGCCGGGTGGCCGTCGACCAAGTCCTCTAGCCCCGTCTTCGAGGCCGGAGCCTTTCAAGCGTGATAGCTACCCCAAACCTTGGTGGCGATGTCTGCACGCTCGATACCGATATCGTTGAGCAGACGGTCATCGAGGTTTTCGAGTTGGCGCTGAGCAGCTTTCATCTCGAAATAGGTCACGATGGAATTCCAAACGCGGGTAGGAAGATTGAAAGTGCCCTTCGAAACGGGTCCGAAAAAGGCCTTGCTGTTTACTGCGGTTGCGTAGACCATGGGCTTTACTCCATTTAAGCCTCAACAGCACCATTGCTGTTGAATAGGTTGATCCGATGTCTCGGGCGCCAGCTGTTGAGTTCCTCATTTGCGGCGTCTTTGAACTGATGCGTATTTAGGCTTTTTGGAGCGCACTACCAGCGCAGTTTTCGCAGAGCAGCATTGCAAGAATTGCATAGCAGGTTAATGCACATTAAATCTTTGTAACTATTGTCTTAATCCGGACATAAAGGCTTAGAAATCGAAGCTGAATCCGAGGGCTTCCGGCGCACTATTCCACCCTACAAAAAGGGGAAAAAATGGCCAAATTTAATTGCCCGATTGCGCAAAAATTCTGCCCGCACTAGAACCAATGACATGTTCCAATCATTCAACGATAAAAGCCAAGGTGAACTGGGTGCAAAGCGAACAGATGCTTTGCGCAAAGAGCTTCGGTCCCGACAATTAGATGGTTTTGTTGTCCCCAGGGCCGATGAACACCAGGGAGAATATGTAGGCCCGCATGCTGAGCGCCTGGCCTGGCTCACAGGGTTTACCGGATCAGCGGGCGCTGCGGTGGTGCTGCTCGATAAAGCTGCCATATTTGTAGATGGCCGCTATACGGTTCAGGCGGATGAGCAAACTGATGGTGCCGTCTTTGAGCGCTGCCATTTGGTGACAGAGCCCGTCACGAAATGGCTGCCCGCCCAGCTGGAGGCCAGCCAGAGGTTGGGGTACGACCCCTGGCTTCATACTGTCAACGGCGCCCAGCAGCTGAAAAAGGCCTGTGCAAAAGTGGATGCCGAGTTGGTGGCCGTGGAGACCAATCCGATTGACGCGGTCTGGTCGGACCAGCCGGCAAAGCCAAATGCCCCGGTCTATGCACACCCGACCCAGTTTGCCGGTCAGAGCACCCAGGAGAAGGCATCCGTTCTCACTGATGCTCTGAAGACCGCCGGGGCGGATGCGGCCGTTCTGACCACACCGGACTCCGTTGCCTGGGCCTTTAATCTCAGGGGCTCCGATGTGCCTCACACGCCGATTTGCCTGGTCTTTGCCATTTTGCTGAAAGAAGGACCTGACAGGATCTATATCGACAAGACCCGCCTGGAAGAAGATCTGCTGCGCCAGTTGGAGGGATTGGCCGAGATCAGGCCACCGGAGGCCTTTGCAACCGACCTGGGCGCGTTCTCTGGACAGAAGGTGCTGATTGATCCGGCCTGGTGCGCCATGGCTGTGAAAACCGCTTTGAAAGCCGGTGGGGCAAAGATCATAAGCGGATCAGATCCGTGCCTCTTGCCCAGGGCAATCAAGAACCCGGTGGAGCAGGAAGGTGCCCGCATTGCCCATGTGCGCGACGGGGCCGCCATGGTGAAGTTCCTGCACTGGCTTGAGCGCGAAGCGCCATCCGGCCAGGTTACAGAAATAGACGCGGCCACAAAGCTGGAAAGCTTCCGGGCGGAGACGGGTGTGCTGAAAGAGATCAGCTTCGACAGCATTTCCGGAGCGGGCGAACATGCAGCCCTCCCCCATTACCGGGTGAGCGAGGCGTCAAACCTGGCCCTCACGCCGGGCACTCTCTATCTTGTGGACAGCGGCGGCCAGTATCAGGACGGGACAACCGACATAACGCGCACCGTGGCTGTCGGAACGCCGACAGCTGAAATGCGCGATCGCTACACCCGGGTCCTCAAAGGCCACATCGCCATCGCCATGGCCCGATTCCCAAAAGGCACCAGCGGAGCGCAATTGGACACGCTTGCCCGTCTCGCATTGTGGGAAGCTGGTTTGGACTTTGATCATGGCACCGGCCATGGGGTGGGCAGCTTTCTGTCGGTCCACGAGGGACCCCAGCGGATCGCAAAAACCGGCTCAGTAGCCCTTGAGCCGGGGATGATCTTGTCCAACGAGCCGGGCTACTACAAGCAAGGTGCCTTTGGCATCCGGATTGAGAATCTGGTGATTGTCAGCGAGACACCGAAGGGACCGGGCGAAGAACGTGAGATGTATGCATTTGAAACAATTACATTTTGCCCTATCGACACTTCGGTCATCGACCTTTCGCTCTTGAGCGATGCAGAACTGGATTGGTTCAACGCTTATCATGCCGAGGTGCGGGCCAAGCTGTCAGCCGGGCTCGATGGGGCCGATCTGGAGTGGATGGTCGACGCTACGGAACCTTTGGCCCGCTAGGTCTCTCACCTGCGCGGCGGCGCGCGCCGCGGCGATTTTTCCGGTGAAAAACTCTTCGCGATCCTTGCTTTTTTGCAACAGGTTCGGTTTGACAGCCCGTCGGCAAAACGCCAATATGCAGCTTTCCAGAGCGTCCTGGGGTGGGGCTGCGCTCGGAAGAATTCATGAAGTTGGCAAACGGATGCTTATCGAGGCACATGCGTCCAAGGACGCAGCATCCTATGTGGGTGGGGCCTAAGCTATGGCATACGTACTCTCAGTCTGTCCGCGTGGATAGGTGTGGATAGTTCCGGTGGCCAAGAAACAGCATATCATCCCAACTGAGATCATCACCGTGGCGGGCTATTCGCTGTCGGCCATGCTGTTGGTTTTCGCTTGTGCGCTCTACTTGGGATGGTTGCCCTCAAATGCCCAGCAACCTGATGGGACTCAGCAAGAAGCGCTGAAGCCGCAGATCCCCGTTATCAAGTCGCCTGATGCCCCGGCAAAAGTGCGGGTGGGTGAGCCGGAACAAGACGATGTGCCGGTGCAGGAGCCGCCAGCCAAGACGGCCGAGGCGCCGGACCTTCCGCAGCCGCTCCCGGAGCCTGAGCTGCCTGCGCAAGATTCTGAAGGGCTGCCGGAGCTCCCCGCCGTCCAGCCACCGGCCGCTGAGCCGGTGCCTGAACCTTTCAAGAGCGCGCGGATTGAACCAAGCGAGCACCACGCGCCCGAACGTTTTGCCGATCAGGAACCGGCGCTGGATCCACTGGAGCCCAGAGAAGCGCCAGAAGAGGCCGAACGCGCGGTTGAAGAGGTACCAGGCGAGCCTCAAGAAGAGAGGGTCGAGGCTGTGCCGGACGCTGAGCCGGCGCCATCAATCGATGAAGAAAAAAGCCGCAAGGTTGAAACACCGGAGGCTGAAGAGCCCGAAGCACCGAGGGTTCGGGTCATTGTGCCACCAAACGTGGAAGAGCCCGCCGACAAGACACCTTCTGTGGTTATTCGTTTTCCTCCAGGCACGCCGAAGACGGCTGAAGAGACCGCACGAGATCCTGTGGTGGTGCCGCGCCGGAAGCCGTCTACTCTTGAACGTGCCAAGGCCCCGGAGCCGGCATTCGATCCTAAGGTAAAGGTGATCGTGCCCCCAGTTGAGCCCCTGGCTCCACGGCCCAAACCGAAAACGGTCATCAGCATTCCCGGCGCTCCCAAAAAGGCGACCAAAAAAGATGCGCTGGCAGCAGAAGAGACCCCAGAGGTCCCGGATCGGCCGTCGGTCGTTGAGCGGTCCGCCGCGCCACGGCCCATGCCCAAGCCGCTAAAGCTTGTGCGAGCGCCAAGCCCGCCTGAAGCGGGGGAGCCTGAGCCTGAGGAGGTCATCACGCCACCAAGAGTGGTGTCCTCCGTGCCGAAGACAAAACGTAAGCGTTCGGTGAGCCCAAAGAAAAAGGCGCGGGTGAAAAGAGTGGCCCGCGTTGAGCCTAAACAGCGCCGTCGTCCGCGCGCGGGCCGCGTCAGGATCCACCGCCCTCCGCCCAGTCAGAACATTTCGATCGACCAGGACACATATTGCCTGGCCATGGCGATCTATTTTGAGGCCGGGCGCAAGAGCCTGCAGGCTCAGGTGGCGGTCACGCGCGATATCCTGCACCGGGTGGAGAGTTTCAACTTTCCGAACAGTGTTTGTGAGGTGGTTTACCAGTATGCGCACCGCCGTGGGCGCTGCCGCTACGCATTCGCCTGTGACGGCCGTCCGGACCGGCCCCGGAACCGGGCGGTGTGGCAAAGGGCCAAGATGCTGGCCAAAGAGCAGATCCGGTGCGGTTCGCGGTGCGGATGCACTATCGACAAGCCGACCCTGGTGGGCACCAGCAAGGGACGCAACCGCCGCGTAATCCGCTGCAGTGCCACGATCAGAACGCCTGCTGAACCCCGCAAGGTGGCCAATGCGGCGGGCCAAACCCAGCTCGCTTTCGAGCCGGCCTCCTCGCTGCTTGGGGATGAACCCATCAGCCCTCTGGGACGGACCCAGCCTTAGGCGGTCGTTGGGGGAACACCTGAATTCGTCATCCCCGCGAAAGCGGGGCGGGCGGCTTTGCGTTTATGGCATTGGGTCCGAGATATTTTGCTTGCGCAAAATTCCGGGATGACGGCGGACAATAAAGTCAAACTACCCGTCGCCAATCAGCACAAACCAGCCATCTTCGTCGGTCACTTCAACGCCCAGGTCCGTGGCTTTCTTCAGCTTAGATCCCGCGCCAGGGCCGGCAACCACCAGATCAGTCTTCTTGGAAACCGACCCAGCCACTTTTGCGCCCAGGCGCTCGGCCATGGCCTTAGCCTCGTCGCGGGTCATCTTTTCCAGAGATCCGGTGAACACAACCGTCTTGCCGGAGACGGGAGATTGTGAGGCCACCGCTTCCAGCGGTTCCGGGGCGACCTCCGCCAAAAGATCGCACAGGACCTCCTGGTTATGTTCCTCGGCAAAGAAATCCACCAGGGCCTCAGCAACCACCTCTCCAATGCCGTCAATGTTGACCAAATCGGCCCAGGCATCACTCTCACGGTCCGCAGCGGCCACCAGAGCGTCATTGAGCGCCTCCATGGTGCCGTAGGTCCGGGCCAGCAGCCGCGCCGTGGTTTCGCCCACATGACGCATCCCTAAGGCATAGATGAACCGGTCCAGCGAGACGTTGCGCCGCTCGTCGACGGCATCGAACAGATTGCGCGCGGAGGTCTCCCCATAGCCTTCGCGGTCCTTGAGCTTCTTCAGGGAACGCTCATCGCGCTTGCGCAAGGTGAAGATGTCCGCGGGCCTCTGGATCATGCCTTCCTCGTGAAAGGCCTCAATCTGCTTGGTGCCCAGGCCCTCAATATCGAAGGCGTTGCGGGAGACAAAGTGCTTCAGGCGCTCCACCGCCTGGGCCGGGCAGATCAGCCCGCCCGTGCAGCGGCGCACCGCATCCAGCTTGCCGGTCTTGGCGTTGTGCTCGCGAACGGCGTGGGAGCCGCAAGCGGGGCAAAAAACCGGAAACACGAAGGCCTTAGCGCTCACCGGCCGCTTTTCGGGCACATGTCCCAGCACTTGGGGGATCACGTCCCCGGCCCGCTGGATGGTGACCGTGTCGCCGATGCGCACATCCTTGCGCTCGATCTCATCTTCGTTGTGCAGGGTCGCGTTGGAGACCACCACACCGCCCACGGTCACCGGATCGAGCTTGGCCACGGGCGTTAAGGCGCCCGTGCGCCCAACCTGGATCTCGATATCTCGC
Organism: Pseudomonadota bacterium; assembly: GCA_039180225.1. Lineage (GTDB taxonomy): Bacteria > Pseudomonadota > Alphaproteobacteria > Rhizobiales > CAJQND01 > JAAEUE01. The sequence goes on along the minus strand of JBCDDQ010000060.1, from coordinate 4,086 downwards.
AAAACCGTGGTGGCCTTCTCGGCTGGAAACTTGTGGGCAGTCGCCCAACGTGGAGCGCGTGAGACAAATCCGAGCCGGCGCTGCCAGTCCAGGCGGTCTACTTTGTAAACCACGCCGTCAATGTCATAACCCAATGAGGCTCGCTGCTCTTCAATGCCCCGATAGACGCTGAGCATCTGCGCAACGCTCTCGCAACGCTGCATTTGCGGGTTGATCACAAAACCCCAGCCAGCCATCTGCTCAACCGCGCCCATCTGGGTGGTCCAGGGCTCCTCAGACATTTCTCCCCAGGCGTAGGCAAAGAACTTCAAGGGCCGCGCGGCGGTCATGGCGGGGTCGAGCTGGCGCAGAGATCCGGCTGCGGTGTTGCGTGGGTTTACGTAGGTTTGCTTACCCTCTGCCGCCTGACGGGCGTTCAAGGCCTCAAAATCGGCATGGGTCATGTAGACCTCGCCGCGGATCTCCACCACCCGGGGCCAATCTGTCCCGGCGAGACGATGCGGGATGTCTTTGATGGTCTTCAGGTTCTCCGTAACGTTCTCCCCAACCTGTCCATCGCCCCGGGTGGCGCCGGTCACCAGCCTGCCGTTCTCATAACGCAGGCTCGCAGACAGCCCATCAATCTTTGGTTCAGCCGTCATGGCCAGCAGCTCATCGTCCGGCAGATTCAAGAAGCGCCTGATCCGGGCGCAGAACTCAGCCACGTCCTCGTCGTTGAAGGCGTTGGAGAGCGACAGCATCGGCACCGCATGGGTGATCTTGTCGAATTTCTCCGCGGCAGCCGCACCGACCCTCAGCGTTGGGCTGTCTTCACGCACAAGATCAGGAAAACGGGCCTCAATGGCCGCATTCCGCAGCCTGAGCGCGTCATATTCGGCGTCAGAGACCTCAGGAGCGTCGTTCTGATGGTACGCGGTGTCGTGGTGCGAAATTTCCGCTGCAAGGCGCTCCAGTTCGGTTTTCGCCGCCTCAGCGCTTAAGCTCTCTACGGCGGTTTGTTCGGTGTCGGTCATGATCGCCTTTGATCTATCCGGTATCGCGCATCAGACGGTCAGCCTGGGCACGCGCCTCGTCGGTCACGCTGGCGCCGGAGAGCATGCGCGCAACCTCTTCGCGGCGGCTGTCGGCCTGCAATTGTGTCACGCGGGTCACCAAACGGGCGTCAGCAGTGTCTCCTTCACTTACCTCTTCCATCTTGGTGATCAACATATGCGTTACGGCCCTGACGGCCACCTGGGGCGAATGGGTGACGCTCAATACCTGCAGCCTGTCGCTGAGGCGGGCCAGGCGCTGACCCATGGCATCCGCGGTGGCCCCGCCAATGCCGGTGTCGATCTCATCGAAGATCAGGGTGGGGGCTGATCCCTTCGCCGCCAAAACCACCTTCAGCGCCAGCATGAAGCGCGATAGCTCTCCACCCGAGGCCACTTTCACAATCGGCCCGGCCTGAGCACCAGGATTTGTGGCCACCTTGAACTCCAGCCGGTCAATGCCGTGTGGCCCGGCAATGGTGTCGCCAGATTCCAAATCGCTTAAGAACCTGGCCTTTTCAAGCTTGAGGGGGCCGAGCTCTTCCATGACCTGGGCGTCCAAATCTGCTGCGGCGGCGCGGCGGGCGGCGCTAAGCGCCTCGGCTTTGTCAAAATACCCCTGCCGGGCCTTGGCCGACTTGGCCTGCAGCTCATCGAGATGGCCCTGACCGTCCTGGAGGTTGGTGAGATCTTGCCTCAAGCGGTCTGCCACGCCGGGCAATTGGGCAATCTGGCAGCGGTGCTTGCGCGCCAGGTCCCGCAAAGCAAACAAACGCTCCTCGATCTCGGCCTGCTCGCGGGCATCAAAATCGAAAGTGGCGCGGGCCTCATCCAGTGCGCCCTTGGCGGTGTTCATTTCCACCACCAGCCGGTCCAGCGCACCAATCAAGCCATCCAGCTGGCCGGAGGCGTCCGCCTGGCGCCGTTCCAGCTTGCGCAGGCCTGCGTTCAAACTGGCCTCCTGTGTGCCATCGCCGGCCAGCGCTTTGTCCACATCGTCCAGAGCTTCGGCGAACCGCTCCGCGTTCATCATAAGCTGGCGGCGGGCGGAGAGCTGCTCTTCCTCGCCCTCTTGCGGCGCCACAGCCTCCAGCTCCTGCACCGCATGTTCCAGCCAGGTCCGCTCCTCTTCGGCCCGCTCCAGACGCTCTGCATGCTCCTGAAGGGCGCTCTCATGGGCCTTCCATGCCTGCCAAAGCGCAGTGACCTCGCCCCGCAAACCGTCCAGCTCGCCAAACGCGTCCACCAGATCGCGGTGCATGGCAGGGTCCATCAGCGCGCGGTCATCATGCTGGCCATGGATCTCCGCAAGGCAACTGCCCAAGCGGCGCAGCAGGCCGACACTTGCAGGTTGGTCGTTAACGGTGGCCCGGCTGCGTCCATCGGCGCTTTGCACGCGGCGCACCACCAGTTCACCTTCGCTCTCAACGCCCGCATCAGCCAAGAGGGCGAAGGCCCTGTGCTCGGGTTCCAGCTCAAACGCGGCGGTCACAATCCCGCGCTCAGCCCCGCTACGCACAAGCGCTGCATCGCCCCGGCTCCCCAATGCCAGGCCCAACGCGTCCAGCAAAATCGACTTGCCGGCGCCGGTTTCCCCCGTGAGCACAGTCATCCCGTCCTCGAAGCTCAAATCGAGGCGTTCGATAAGCACGATATCGCGTATGGACAGGGCGCTCAGCATGGCAGCGCCATTATAAATGGAGTCGCCCCTGCCGCGCTATTCTCAGATCAGCAATTTGTTGGGATTATCAACCACTACCCGTGGCGTTACGCCAAGTCCTGGCAAGCCAGGATTCCTGGTTAACCTCTGGCTCAAGGCCGCCTGTGCGCAACAGTGCATAAGCATCCTTATACCACTGGCTGTTGGGGAAGTTATGGCCGAGGATTGCGGCCGCAGTTTGCGCCTCAGAGCGGATCCCCAAGGCAAAATAAGCCTCGGTGAGGCGCTGCAGAGCTTCGGGGGTGTGGGCGGTAGTCTGATAGTCTTGCACCACCTTCTTGAACCGGTTGATGGCGGCCACATAAGCGTGACGCTTCAGATAATAGCGTCCCACCCGCATTTCCTTGCCGGCCAGGTGATCGCGCGCCAACACCGCCTTGGCATCGGCATCTTTCGCATACTGGCTTTCGGGGAAGCGTCGTGAGACCTCTTCCAGCGCATCAAGCGCCTTTTGCGTGTTGGACTGATCACGCTCGGTGTCCGCGATCTGCTCGTAATAGCTCAGCCCTTTAAGATAGTAGGCATAGGCCACGTCCTTGTTGCCAGGGTGGAGCTGAATGAACCGGTCCGATGCGTTGATGGAATCCTGATAGGCGTTCCGCTGATAGTGCGCAAAGGCCACCATCAGCGTGGCGCGCGTGGCCCACGTGGAATACGGGTGCAAGCGCTCAACCTCGTCAAACTGCTTGGCCGCCTTTGCGTATTCCCCCACCTTCATATGATCCAAACCCTTATTGTAAAGGGTGCCCACAGGGGTGGTATCGTCGAATGAGCCGGTATCTTTGTCGCCGTCTGCGACGGGCGGCGCAGCGGTATCATTGCCCAACAGGTCGTCCAGCTGTTTCTCAATACCGGTGCAACCGGCCAGAACAGAACACGCGATCAGCACTGCGCAAAGCCTGCGTCCGGATACCGGCGCAAGAGCCTTGAAGATCCCAAACCGGCTGGCTGATCTTGTGTGCTGCATGAAAACTTCTCTTTTGCCCGTCTGGACTGGCGCTCAGAACGTACAATGGCGCCTTAAGCCAGCTTGCCTACACTTTTACTCAAACTTGACCAATCGCGATAGCCCTATCGCATGTCGTCCTTAACCCTTAGAGCAGTTCTTTGTCATATGGAATCGCTTGACCGGGTTTTCGCGTCTGCTGACGAGGCGCGGGTCGCGCCTTGGTCTGACCGACCACAAGCGGCCCGCAACGACGCTCAGCGGGCGCGAAAACCCGGCCTTCGGTGGGCCAAATCAGCCCATCTCCGGCGTTGCGAAGCTTGTCCGATGCACCACATCGCACTGCGCTTCGCGCCTTGGATATGGGCTGATTTGACTCCATCAAGCGT
>JBCDDQ010000059.1:0-19010 GCA_039180225.1 Pseudomonadota bacterium | reverse complement strand
GCAGAGCCACACAGAGTTCGCAAAGAAGGGGTGTGGGTTGATGGATGCAATTGGCGAAACGTCGTTGCGCGAAGCACGGGACGCCGGGTGGGCCGAGCACGAGCCGGAACCCCATGCGCCTGTGGCGCGCGCGCCCGGGCGCCCCTTGCGGGCGCTTGCCGCGCTGAAGTGCGACACGCTCGTGAGTGACCTCTTCTTCTTGGCAGAGATCTGCATGATCTCGGTCTTCGGGATTCTGGCGGCTTACCTGTGGGCCGACACACCGCTCACCATCTGGACCCAGCTGCACCCTCAGGCGATGCTCTATATGCTGGTGCCGGCAGGTGCGGCCGCCTTGCTGCAGGCAAACGGTCTTTACGGGTTTGCACGGCTTGCGACCTTTTCCGGCTCGCTGGTGCGCGTGATCGGTTATGTCTGCGCTGCCTTCGGACTGGCTCTTGTGGTGGATTTTGGATTTCACCCGGACGAGCCGTTTTCCGGCTTTTGGCTGGTGGCTTGGCTTGTCGCCGCATTGCTCGGCCTCACCCTGCTGCGCGGCATCGCGGGCTGGTTCTGCAACCGGCTGATCCGGGGCGGTGCCGTACAACACGCGCTCGCCGTCATCGGCACTCCAAGTGCCGCACAAGCCGTCGTGGACGCCCTGCAGCACCAGATCAAGTTTATCGAACTGGCAGGTGTCTTTGCGCCCGGCTCCCAATCAGAGCCCGTGATGGCGGGTGCCAGAGAGGGGGTATTCGACCGTATCGTGATCGCGACCGATGATCCCTCCAGCCCGCAAACCGGGCGTATGCTGAGCAACCTTCAGCACGTTCCGTGTGCGGTGCAGATTGCTTTACCTTTGAACACGCCGTTGCCTGGAGCACGGCAGCCCGCACTCGCCCTGTTCGATGTCCAAGCCGCGCCGATCAGCGGTTGGGGTCTTCTCATCAAGCGCGGCCTTGATATCTTTCTGGCCTCAGCGGGACTTTTGGTCCTTGCGCCACTGCTGGCGCTCGCCGCACTTGCGATTAAGCTGGATTCTCCCGGCCCCGTTCTCTTCACCCAGCAACGCCACGGGCTCAACCGCAAGATCTTCAAGATCTTTAAACTCCGCAGCATGAGCGTCATGGAAGACGGCGCCCACGCTGTGCAAGCCGCCCGAAAAGATGCCCGGGTTACCCGCGTGGGCGCGTTTCTGCGCAAGACCAGCATTGATGAATTGCCCCAGCTGCTGAACGTGCTGAAGGGTGATATGTCCCTGGTTGGACCCAGACCACATCCGCTCAGCCTGGATGACCAATATGCCGACGAGCTGGCGATCTATTCGAGCCGTCACAAGGTGAAGCCAGGGATCACCGGCTGGGCGCAGATCCATGGGCACCGGGGCCCCACCGACAAACCGGGCCTGATGCAAAGCCGGGTTCAGCATGATCTTGAGTACATCAACAACTGGTCGTTCTGGCTGGATTTGAAGATTATCGCCGCCACGCCGTTTCTGGGCGTGATGCACAAGAACGCCGTCTGAGCCGCGCAAATCCACCATCAAAGCAGCTTCCAAAGTGGCACAGCACTTGCTTAACGAAGCCTAAACACAATTGGGACGTATCACATGAACATAACAATAATTGGCACGGGATATGTTGGTTTGGTGACCGGCACCTGCCTGAGTGATTTCGGCTTTCCAGTAACGTGCGTCGACATCGACGAAAGCAAGATCAACCGGCTCAACGCACTGGATATTCCCATCTATGAGCCAGGCCTCGATGAGCTGGTGGCCAGAAACAACGCGGCCGGGCGCTTGAGCTTCACCACCGATATGAAGGCTGCGGTGGCCAAAGCCGATGTGGTGTTCATTGCCGTGGGCACGCCGTCTGCTCCCGGCTCCGGCTCTGTGGACATGTCTTGGGTGGACGCTGCGGCCAAAACCATTGCCGGCGCTCTCAAAGACTTCACGGTCGTGGTTACCAAATCCACCGTGCCTGTGGGCACGGCCCGCCGGCTGGCAAAAATCATCTCCGAGGCCAATCCGGAGGCAGATTATGCCATGGCCTCCAATCCGGAATTCCTGCGCGAAGGCTCTGCGATCGACGACTTCTTCAAACCCGACCGGGTTGTGGTCGGCGTTGAAGACGCCCGCGCCGCAAAAAGCCTGCGCACCCTTTATGCGCCCCTGAAGCTTGAAGCGGACCGGATCATGTTCACCGGCTTTGAGACCGCTGAGATGATCAAATATGCCGCCAATGCCTACCTCGCCACCCGCATCGGCTTTGTAAACGAGTTGTCTAATTTGTGCGAGCGGGCTGACGCCGACATCGCCCAGGTGACCCGCGCCATGGGCACCGACAAACGCATTGGACCGCACTTCCTAAAACCTGGTCCGGCGTTCGGCGGCTCCTGCTTTCCGAAAGACACGCGTGCCTTTGCTGCAGCCGGCCGGGCCTATGGCACCGAGATGCGTTTGGTGGAAGCCACCATTGCTTCAAACGAAACGCGCAAGCTGGAAATGGTCGACAAAATCCGCGCCGCATTTGGCGGCTCGGTGGCGGGCAAGCAGATTGCGGTGCTGGGAATCAGCTTTAAAGCCAACACCGATGACCTGCGCGAGGCCGCCTCGCTCACAATCATCCCGCACCTGCAAAACGAAGGCGCAACCGTTCTGGTGCACGACCCGTTGGCGGGCCGTGAAGCCCGCGAACGTCTGCCTGGCGTCACCTGGTGCTCAGAACCTGAGCATGCCTATGAGGACGCCGACGGTTTGGTGGTTCTAACGGAGTGGGCGCAATATCGCGACCTCAACTTGCGCAGCGTGGCCAATCTCATGCGGGGCAGGGTGATTGTGGACTTGAGAAACCTCTTCAATCCGGTGGACATGCGCAAATTGCCGTTTGAATACCACTCCTTAGGCCGCCAGCCCATTGTGGCTGAAGTGGACCCCAGCTGGCTCCCCACGGCAAAGGAGGTGGCAGATATTCTGCAGCTCCACCGCAGTACAGGTTCAAACATTGCACCCTGGCCGGGCGAGCGGCGGCGGGGCGAAAGACGCCGCGATACGCCCAAAGTCAGCAATTTCTAGCTCCGGGCTGAAGATTCTCTCACATAGATTTCTAAGAATGTCGGATTTCCGCCATTTTTTATGAATCACTTTCTGCCAAGAATGCGACTTCGCAGTAATCTGTTAACCACGTTGCCCTAAAACTTAACGGGTTAATTGACGTGATTTGTAGACAGTAATGCAGAAGTATCGCACGTCCATCGGGGCTAAATTCGCACTGATCATACTGATTTCGGTGCTAGGAGCCCTTATGCTTGTGACCCTGGCTTCAGGGTACCGGGAAGTTGCGCGCTATTCTGAGGCCAAGCACAGCGAGTTGGAAGCCACCGCTAAGATCTTTGCCTCAACCATCTCAGAAAACCTGGCCGCCGGGAAAAAGAATGAAACCCTGTTCACCCTGCGCGCCATCGCGCGGCTGCCGCAAATCAGCTTCGTTGAAGTGATTGACGAGGAAGGCAACCGCTTCGCCTCCCTGGGCGCCGACGTGGTGCTCAACCGCTATGCCGATTACGAAGTCAAACGCACCCCCTGGGAACTGCTGAAGGGCATTCCGGTGCGGGTGTCCACCCAAGTGATCAAATCCGGCGCCAGCATTGGGCAGATCCGGCTGGTTGCCGATACCTCTGATCTGAAAGACCGCCTCATCTCCAGTCTGTGGAGCGTGCTGTTTGTCGCCGCGTTTGCCGCGGTGATCAGCCTGGGCCTTGCGCTGAAGCTGCAGGCCGGCATTTCACGCCCCATTCGCCGCCTGACCCAGGTCATGGCCGAGGTGAGGGCTGAGAAGACCTTCGACAAGAAGGTTGAACGGGAAACCGACGACGAGACGGGCGAACTGGTGGACAGCTTCAACGATATGTTGAGCCACATCCGTGAGCGCGACGCCCTTCTGGCGCACCATGCCGCCACCTTGGAACACACCGTTGAGGAGCGCACCAGACAATTGCGCACCGCCAAGGAACAGGCCGAAGAGGCCAATGGGGCCAAGTCTGAATTCCTGGCCACCATGAGCCATGAGATCCGCACTCCAATGAACGGCATGCTGGTGATGGCCGAATTGCTCGCCACCGCCGATTTGACGTCACGCTATCAGCGTTATGCGGAAGTCATTATGAAGTCGGGCACCAGCCTGCTTTCGATCATCAACGACATTCTGGACTTCTCCAAAATCGAATCCGGGCGCCTGGAGGTGGAGAAGGTTCGTGTGGAACCTGCCGTTCTGGTGGACGATGTGCTGAGCCTGTTCTGGGAGCGCGCCGCCAGCAAGGGCGTTGATCTGGCGGGCCAGATCCATCCGGACGTACCCCACGCCATCGAGGGGGATCCGGTGCGGCTCAACCAGGTGCTGAGCAATCTGGTCAACAATGCCTTGAAGTTCACCGAGCAAGGGCAAGTGTTGATCACCGTGCGCCGGGTGCGCGGCGGGGATGACGGCGCCATTGAGTTTGCCGTCCACGACAGCGGCATTGGGATCGCGGAAGACAACCTGGGCAAGGTGTTTGAGAGCTTCTCACAGGCCGACCAGTCCACGACACGCAAATATGGCGGCACCGGCCTCGGCTTGCCGATCTGCAAACGCCTGGTTGAAGCCATGGGTGGCTCCATCGGCGTCATCAGCACCGAGGGCAAAGGTTCCGTGTTCGGCTTCGTTCTGACACCGCGCGTACTGGAGCGGGCGAAGAAAGCTGAAACCGGACCGGGCCGCCTGCGCAAGCGGGCCGTCATCGCGCTCACCGGCAGCGCCACTGCAGGTGTTGTCGCCGCCGCGTTCAAGCACCGCAATATTGACGTGGAACTGCTCGGTCCCGACACGCTCTCGCTCAGCGACGACCCGCCGGATTATCTGGTCGCGGAACCGGAAACCCTTGCAGCGGCCCGCCCCAACAAGACGCGCACGCTGTCCATTGCCGTTTCTCAGCTCGGTGACTTCGATGCGGACCGGATGTTGGAAAATGGCAGCGCGCAGGATCTGCTGATGAAGCCGATCTCAACGGCCGGCTGCGATATGCTGCTTGACGCTCTTCTGGTCGGCAAGCCCAGAGGCAAGGATCTGCTGCGCTCAAGTGCGCAAGGTCAAGATCAGCTGCCCTCCTTCAAGGGCAAGAAGATCCTGGTGGCCGACGATAGCGCCGTGAACCGCGAGGTGGTTGTGCAGGCCATGGCCCGGTTGGGTGTTGTTCCTGATCTGGTGGAGGACGGTGCCGAAGCGCTCGAAGCCGCCAAGGATAAGCGCTATGACCTGATCTTAATGGACGGCAGCATGCCGGTTATGGATGGCTTTGATGCCGCGCGCGCGATCCGGGCTCACGAAACCGAGAATGCCCTGGCACCCACAAACATCGTGGCTCTCACCGCACACGTGGCCGGCGCTGGCGCCGATGCCTGGCGCGCTGCCGGTATGAATGATTGTGTGGTCAAGCCGTTCACCATGGCTGCTCTGACCAATTGTCTGCAAACCTGGTGTGGCAGGAAACCAAGGGCCGCCAAGCGGCTGATCCGCGTGCGGGCGAAGACGGCGACCCCGAAGGTCCAGGCGAAAGTACTCGAAGAGCCCGACAACCCGCTTGATCAGGACATTTTGCGTGATATCGCCGAGCTTGGCGGTGACGGCGCCCGGGAAATGCTGGTGAAGATCTTTGATCTGTTCTCCGTCAACGCACCGGACACTTTGGAGACCCTTCACCGCGCGGCCCAGCGGGACAACCGGGACGAGGTGGCCGCCATTGCCCACTCGCTGAAATCCATGAGCTCCAACACCGCGGCCATGCATCTGTCCGAAATGTGCGGCGAGCTTGAAGAGCAAGCCGCAGACTGGAAGAAGAGCGAGATCACGCAGCGGGTGACCGAAATCGGTTTTGAAATCGCCCGCGTGATCAAGGCCATGCGCGATGAAAGCAATATGGACGATGTGCTGAAGCAGATCGACGCTGCTTAAGCCAGGGCCTCACCCTTTCCTATTTCACTTCCCCACTCGCACCGATAACCAATCGGCGCTAAAACCCCCTCTTTGAACAATCCGGAGAGGAGGAGAGCACTGATGAGCATCCCGAGCCAGGCTGAACTGTGGGAGATGAAGGCCCTTGGCGCGGCCAACCTGTACCACGGCCAAGACGAACACGGGGCGCTGGACCCGGCGATCAAGCCGATCGATCCGGCCATGAAGCTTGCCGGCCCGGCGCTCACCGTGGATGTGCCGGAGGGCGATAATCTTGCGCTTCACATGGCGATCTCCAAGGCAGCGCCCGGGACGGTTCTGGTGGTGGACTATAAGGGCCACATGGATGTGGCGGTCACCGGCGACATCATGGCGCTTGCCGCCCAGCAGCGCGGACTTGCCGGCATGGTGGTGGATGGGGCCGTGCGCGATGCCGATGAGATCACCCGGCTGGGCTTTGCGCTGTTTGCCCGCGGGCTCTCGATCCGCGGACCGGCAAAGAACGGGCCGGGCAGCGTGGGCAAACCCATCTCCTTGGGCGGTGTTGCGATTAGCTCCGGCGATATTGTGGTGGGCGACCGGGATGGTGTTGTGGTGCTGGCGCAGTCAGCTTGGGCGCACGCCTTGGAAGAGGCGCGTCAGCGCGATGCCCGCGAGGACGGGGTGCGCCGCGAGTTGTTGGCCGGGCGCACCACGGTGGATCTGATGGACCTGCCGGGCGAGACAATCGATATGTCCCTGCCCGCTGATGGCGTGTGACACCCCTTCTCGTTGGGAAAAGACTGGCGGGTATGCGATGCCCCTGTTTTTCCGGTTGCGGTTAGTGCTAATCTACAGAACACAATCATAGTGGTGGCCGACAGGGCTGCCGATCTCATCTTATCTGAAACTTAAAGGACCCGTGCGGCGATGGCGTATGAAAAGCTCGAACTTCTGATCAATGGCAAGTTTTCTCAAGGCAGCTCAGGCAAATCCGAACCGGTGATCAACCCGGCCACCGAAGAGGTGATCGGTCATGTGCCCCATGCCAGCGCGGCCGATTTGAGTGCCGCAGTTGATGCGGCCTGTGAGGGTTTCAAAACATGGCGCGCCACCCCGGCCATTCAGCGCCAGGACATTATGGAGAAAGCCGCGCGCATTTTGGAAGACCGCAAAGCCGAAATGGCCGAAAACCTGACCATGGAAATGGGCAAGCCCGTGGGCGAAGCCGCGCTGGAGCTTGATTTCACCATCTCCGTTCTGCGCTGGTATGCCGAAGAAGGCAAACGCGCCTATGGTCGCCTGGTGCCCGCTCGCATGCCTGGCATGCGCCAGATGGTGCGGAAAGATCCCGTTGGCCCGGTGGCCGCGTTCGTGGCCTGGAACTTCCCCGGCGTGAACGTGATCCGCAAGGTGGCCGGTGCGCTCGGGGCAGGGTGCTCGATTGTCATTAAGGCCAGCGAGGAGACGCCCGGAACCTGCGTCTCCATCGCCCGCGCCTTTCAGGAAGCCGGTCTGCCCGACGGGGTGCTGAACGTGGTCTTCGGGGTGCCCGATGAGGTCTCGCGCCACATGCTGGCCGACCCGCGCCTGCGCAAACTGTCCTTCACCGGGTCCGTGCCCGTCGGCAAGCATTTGCAGAAGCTGGCGGCCGACAATCTCATGCGCTGCACCATGGAGCTCGGCGGGCATTCGCCTGTGATCGTGTTTGAGGACGCGGATGTTGAGAAAGCGGCGCAAATGGCCGCCGGGTTCAAGTACCGCAATGCCGGCCAAGTGTGTGTCTCTCCCACCCGGTTCTATGTGCAGAACAAGGTGGCGGACGATTTCGCCGATGCGTTCGTCGAGGCCAGCAAAAAGGTGAATGTGGGCAACGGCCTGGAAGACGGCGTGACCATGGGCCCGCTGGTGGGCGAGCGCCGGTTGGGCGTGATGCAGGGGTTTGTGGACGATGCCGTGGCCAGCGGCGCAGAACTGATGATGGGCGGCGAGCGCATGGGCAACCAGGGCTATTTCTACAAACCGACGGTGCTGAAGAATGTGCCTGAAGAAGCCAAAATCATGAACGAAGAGCCGTTTGGCCCGGTGGCGCCAATTGCGTCGTTTGAAAGCTTCGATGAGGTGGTGGCCCGCGCCAACAAACTGATGTTCGGCCTGGCCTCTTACGCCTTCACAAATGACGGAGCCCGCGCCGCCGCGCTGGGCGAGCAAATCGAATCCGGCATGTTGGCGGTGAACAGCTTCGTTGTGTCCACGCCGGAAACGCCTTTCGGCGGTATCAACGAGAGCGGTTACGGATCTGAAGGCGGGATTGAAGGGCTCGACGCTTACCTGCAGACCAGGTTCGTCACCGAAGTGGGCGTCTAGAGCAGTTCTTACGCAATCGCCTCGGAGGCAAGCACGCGCCGGCCGCCTTCAAGCGGCCAGCGCTGTGCCACCAGATTGTGAGCGAGCCAGGTGCCAAGGGCGAACAACGCAATGCCGGCGGGCAGATCGATCATGTGATGCCCGCCGTGGATGATCGTTCCCGGGATCACCAGGATGTTGACCACCACGAAGATCGGAAACACCCAGCGCAAAGGCCGGGCGGCGTATACGCAGAAACTGGCCAGAACTATATGGAACGAGGGAAACGCTATCAGGCCCAGCGCGTCCGTCGGGTTCAGCGCCTTCGGACCAACCGTGGCGAGCGCCCTCAGCTTTTCCCCATAGTCCATGGACACCAGCATGTGCGCCGCTCTTTGGACGTCGGGAGGGATTTGGTAGACGGTCGTGGTGCCCATGCTGGGGAAGACGAGCCAGAACATGATGCCAATCACTGTTGTGATTGCAATCCCGGTCAGCAGCACATGCAGATCAAACAGACGCCCCGTCAGGCCCAGCACCACAACCAGCAGACCCAGTTGCGGCAACGTGGACAGATAGGACCAGCGCAGGATCAGACTGAGCGTCGGGTTCTGCGCGGCAAAGGAAATCCAATCCGGCCAATGAAAGCCGAAAAACCGGTCCACGGAAACCAGCCACGCATCGATCATCGGGTTCTTCACCGGCAACAGAAGATAGTTGAAGGTGGAGGCGGCCATGGAAAAGACGATCAGGATCGAAGTACCGATCAGGGCCGCGCCAATGCGCGGACTGCGCCCGGACTGGCGGTAAAACAGGCCGCCGGCAAAGAAGAGGGTCCCTGCACCCAGGATTGTTGCGTAGTCGCGCCACTCAACCTGGGGGCCGAGCTGGAAATAGAGCCACAGGTTTGCCAGGAGCAGAATGCCCGTGAGGCCGAAAATGAAGGTTTCCGCCGGATAACACTCTAAACGCAACGACTTCATGGATCTTACTCTGTTCAGCACACGGGAGCCGCTCCCTCGGCGGAAAATAGGGCAAAAGCCTCTAAGAGCCGTTAAGATCATCCCAGCTTGAGGAGGAGACAGGGACGATGAACAGGCTTGATGGTAAGGTGGCGCTGATTTCAGGTGGCGCGCGGGGTATTGGCGCGGAGACCGCCCAGCTCATGGTGTCTGTGGGCGCACAGGTGGTGCTGGGCGATGTGCTGGACCAGGACAGCTCCGAGACGGCCGCGGCGCTTAACACGGATGGCGAGGCTGCGCAGGCGGTGCACCTGGATGTGAGCGATGAAGACAGCTGGCACGCGGCGGTGAAGGCCGCCGAGAGCCGGTTCGGCAAGGTCGACATTCTGGTGAACAATGCGGGACTGTTCCTGGGCCAGGACTTCGAAGAGGTGCGCGTTGCCGATTGGGAGCGGCTGGTGGCGGTCAATATGACCGGGGTCTTCCTGGGCACCAGAGCCGTGGCGCCGGCCTTGCGCCGATCCGGCAAAGACAGCCCCCATGGCAGTGCCATTGTGAACCTCTCCTCCATAGCCGGCCTGGTTGGGGCACCGCTCGACCCGCTCTATTCCATGACCAAAGGCGGGGTGACCATCTTCACCAAGTCGACAGCGCTGGATTTTGCCCGCAAGAAAGATCCGATCCGGGTGAACGCGGTCCATCCTGGCGTGATTGATACTAAAATGGGTCAGCAGACGATCGACACCGGCGCCCGCTTGCTCACCAACAATGATCGCGATGCGGCCCTGCACCGCTCCATCCAGCGTCATCCCATGGGCCGGCTTGGCACGGTGGACGACATTGCCCGGGCCATCGTGTTCCTGGCCTCAGACGATGCGGGTTTTATGACCGGGTCTTCGCTGGTGGTGGACGGCGGCCTAACCGCGGCCTGATACGCCTTTCGTGCGGGTGTGACTCTTGTCACTGTGCCGAACACGCCTGAGCTGTATAACTTGAAACAGATAGAGCAACCGGAAGAACAGGCGTTCGTTCCAAACACTGAATACTTAAGACCAGGACCACGAAGAAAAGAATTTTGGGGAAGGCATGTTCACAAAACCTACAATTCGTGGCAGCATTAACCGGTCCCACCGGCGGGCGCTTGGGAAGAGTGAGATGGTGCGACACATTGCGGTTTTTCTTACCGTGCTCTGCAGCATTGTAGCGGGGACATGCTCGGCGCAGGCCGAACGTCGCCTGGCTCTGCTCATCGGCATCAACGAATATGATCACCTTCCGCGCCTGCAAAAGGCCGTTGGCGATGTGGACGCCATGGAGCGCAAGCTCAAAGGCCTGGGCTTTGATGTGACGAAAGTGATCAACCCGGACCGGCGCACGTTCAACATCGCGCTTGGCAGATTTGCAGCCCGGCTGGGGCCCGGCAATCTGGCGTTCCTACACTTCTCCGGCCATGGGGTTGAGATTGACGGAGACAATTTCCTCTTGCCCCGCGACATTCCCAAGCCGGAGAGCGGGCAGCGCGATACGGTGAAGTATGAAGCCATTGGCCTGCGCCGTCTGATCAGCCAATTGACCAGCACCGGCGCGCGCGCCCGGGTGTTCGTGATCGATGCCTGCCGCGACAATCCGTTTGAGCAAAGCGGCGTGCGCTCCATCGGCTCTTCGCGGGGCCTGGCCCGTGTGGAAGCACCGGCGGGCAACTTCATCATGTATTCGGCAGGGTACCGCCAGCGGGCGCTCGACACGCTCGGCCCGGACGACACTGAAGA
Source organism: Pseudomonadota bacterium (assembly GCA_039180225.1). GTDB lineage: Bacteria > Pseudomonadota > Alphaproteobacteria > Rhizobiales > CAJQND01 > JAAEUE01. Next base: position 7,991 of record JBCDDQ010000059.1, on the reverse strand, counting down.
GACATCCGTTTACACCCGGGTGCTGCTGAACAAGCTGGACAGGCCCGGCGCCACGCTCGCGTCCATCGCCAGGGATGTGCGCAAAGAGGTGCAGACCATGTCCCAGAACATCGGACATGTGCAGCGGCCGGCCTATTACGATGAACTGTCGTCCCCTCTCGTGCTGAGGCCGGGCGTTGAAGAGCAAAAGCCTGTCAGCACGGCGGTTACACCGCCAGCCCAAGTGATCCAGTCATTGGCGCCGCCGGTGCCTACGGCCAATGATAAACAGATCGAGCTGCTCTACTGGAACGAAGTGCGCGACTCCAAAGACATCGCCGCACTGCAATCCTATGTCACCCAATACCCCACGGGCAGTTTCGCCCCGCTGGCCAAGATCCGCATCGCCAAGCTGCGCAAGGAAAAGAGGCGCAAGCAAGCCGCCCAGAAGCAAAAGGTGGCCGCGCTGACCAACACGGATACGGTCATTCCCACCGATGACAACCGGGCCATTGCGGTTGTGCCCACCGATGAGCCGGAGGTAACACCCGCACCTGTAGCTGTATCCACCCCCGCTGTGCCTGAACTGAATGTGCGCGACATCGTGCTCGGCGTGCAGAAGCAACTGCTGCGCCTGGGCTGTAATCCCGGCCGGCCGGACGGCGCCTGGGGCCCCAGAAGCCGGCGCGCGCTTCAGAGCTATGCCCGGCACCGGAAGGTCCGTCTGGCTGCTCTTGAGCCCACCCAGGAGTTGCTGAAAGAGTTGAACGAGCTCAACGCGCGGGTCTGCCCGATCCAATGCGGGCCGCGGCACACGCTCTCCAAGGGTCGTTGTGTGCGCAAGACCTGTGGCCGCGGCGAGGTGCTCACCTCAAGAGGCAGATGCGTGGTCAGGGCCGAACGCACGAGGGTGAAGAAGAAGCGCGAGCGCGTGAGAACCAAACGCCGCGCCAGAGTCGAGCGCAGAAGAAAGCCGCGCGGACAAGCCCGCATCCGGGTGCTGGGCGATCCGTCCCTGAGCGTCGGTGTGCGCAGGCCCTCACGCAAGAGGAGGATCTGTGCGGACAGAGAACGTGCCTTGTGTGAGTGGGACCACTAGAGCAGTTCTTTGTCATATGGAAACGCTTGCCGACACCGCGGACGACACAGGTTCGGGCTTGAGCAGAGCCTGAAAACAGATTTCCGGATCACCGATGCCATCATCTGGACAATAGGCGTTCAGGATTTGCAGCCAGACCCGGTCGCGGCCGAAACGCTGCACCAGCTGCCGCACCTCATCGGGCGCCGTTCCCAAAGGCATGACAACGGACATGGACTCAAGATTCCAGACCCATTCGCCGTAAATCAGCAGATCCGTGCTGGCGGACGTCAGTTCCGCCTCAGCGCCCAGCGTGAGGCGCACGTTGAGATCCGCCCTTAAGGTGACATCGGCCCCAAAACAGAAGGTCCGGGCATTGTTGATGAACTTGGCACCGGTGGTCTTGACGTAAAGCCTGCCGGACAGACTGCTCCAGCCCGCGGGCGCACCGAACCTGACAGCAAAGGCGATCATACCTTGCAAACCCCTCTCCCGATCACCCGATGCAGATGGGCTGCATCAAATCACGAAAGGGGTTCGCGGACCTGTGAGAAAAGTCACAGCCGCCCCGCAACCGGGCGTCATCAGGCCGCGCCTGAGGACCATATCTTGCGCCGGCGCTCCTTCACCAGCGCATCGCCTTCCGGCGTTCCGTCGTGGAAGGTCTTGAACCAGCTGTCCCAGGGGGTCTCGTAGGTGCCGTAGTTGCAATCGAAGTATTTGTGATGCAGTTGATGGAAGAAATCACCCACCTCAACGCCGGCCCCCTGACCCACCTTCACCCGTTCAAATCCGGCATGGGAGGTGGGCGCGCCGATCCCATGGTGGAACATCAAGAACAACACATGGATCGGATGAGCCGGCACCACGAAGAAGATCAAGACGTCGGTGAGCAGGATAAAGCTCTCGACCGGATGCATGGCCAGACCCGACCAGGGGCCGGTGTTGATGTTCTTGTGGTGCCAGGAATGCACGTGCCTGTACAACGGACCCACATGGAGCAGGCGATGATGGGCATAGAAGTACAAGCCCGCCCAGATCGGCACCAGAACAATGAGTGTCGCGAACCAGACCGGGTTGCTCTCAAACGTGATCATCGGCGCCCAGCCATTGGCATAGGACCACCACATGAAACACTCAAACAGGGTCCAGAACTGTAAGGCCACGTAAGACCAGAGCATGTTGTCGAGCACCTGGTCTTTGAAGAAGAACGTCTTGGCACCGGTGGCCATGGGCCGCATATCGTAGCGGTATTCGTTAGCTTGCGCCTTAAGACGCCACAGCAGAAGATGAAGTCCTCCGGCCACCCCGGTCAGGATGATGAAATTGCGCAGCCAGACCTCAAAGATCCAATCGAATTGGAGGCTCTTCGCACGGGCCAGATCCGGCGTGAACCAGACCCAGGTGAGCACGGCAACCGCCAGGTAGAAAAACCGCATGCCCACCGGATTCCAGCTCTTGAGCAAATAGAGTGCGGACGCCAGCGGCTTGGCCGGCCAATCCCAATAGGGCGCCATAGCGATGGGCAGCGCTGGTGTGAAGTTCCAAACCTTGCGGGCGGTCCTTTGGGGCTGTGGGTGGGTGGTGCTCATCGGCGGCTTTCCCAGAACATGTGCTCCATAAAATTATCAAATTTTGAATTTGCTTAAAATCCCTTAAATTGATAGTGTGCCATAAAGTAATCTTTGTCTGAGACTATATTAATGCGCCGCCATCTACCCCCTATGAATGCCATCCGCGCCTTTGAGGCCGCAGCCCGCCATGGCAACTTCACCCGGGCCGCAGAGGAGCTTGGGGTTGCCCAACCGGCAGTGACCCGCCACGTGAGCATTCTGGAAAACTGGCTGGGCAGCGCACTGTTTGTCCGAAGCGGCAACGCGGTGCGCCTGAGCGCTGAGGGCACCCTGGCTTCTGAGCAGATCACCGCCACCCTGGACCGTCTGGAGATTGCCCTTGGACAGATCGCAGCCCGCCGACAGACGGAAATCGTGATCGGGGCCTCGTTCGGCATGACCCATTTGTGGCTGATGCCGCAGATCACCGCCATGCGCGGCGCCGCGCAAGGGGCCGTGATCAACTTCCTCACGTCGGACCGCTATAGCGACTTTGACACCGGCCAGGTGGATTTTTCCATCCGCTTCGGGGCAGGCGGCTGGCCCGGCGCGCGAGAGGACCTTCTGTTCACCGAAACCACCTATGTGATTGCGGCGCCGGCTTTCCTCAATGCACATCCGGACCTGGACCCGGAACGGCCGGAAGATACCTTAAATCCGTCCTGGTTGCTGGAGCATGGAGACCCTTACAATTATGGCTGGATGACGTGGGAGCGCTGGTTCGCGCATCACGGCCGGCCCCAACCGCCCCCCATGGATCGGGCAGACATTCTGAATTTTCCCAGCTTGCTCGACATGGTGCGCTGTGGGGAAGGCGTGGCGCTTGGCTACGCAGGCCTCGATGATGATTTGGTGGCCAGCGGCGAGATCGTCCGGCTGGGCAGGCCCATTCGGCGCCCGGAACTGGGGTACTATCTGGTCTCGCATGAGCGCGGCGCCCATGAACGGGCCTGCCAGGAGCTGCGCGCCTACCTGGTGCGCTGATCCTGCTAGCCCCAAACCTCCACGGAGACATCGCGCAACTGCAGATCGTCCTTGTCGCCCGGCTTTTCCGGGTTGCGCACGCGCGCGCTGCAAATGGAGAGGTTACCGCCCCGATAGCCGTTCCTCAGCGCAAACTCAATCTGTCTGTATCCGCTCCAGTAGTTTGGACGCCGCTTGCCGCCTCTGTTGCGCATGCGCGGCAGCCACTTGCGCATGGAGCCAAGCTTGGCATAGGCATCCTCTACCCCAAAACCCCGATAGCGCAATGTGACGCGCCCGCCGGGGGCAACCCGGGGCACTCTGATGGATAGACACGTTCCGCGCACCCGCGCCCACCCCCGGATGTTCTCATCACCCAGATGAATGGTGCCGCGCGGGCCCCAAATGGTGCGTTGTTGCGGCTCAACTCGCGCCACTTCCTCTTCTTCAGGCGGCTCCGGCTCGCGCTGTTGCTGTTGCAGTCTTTTGATCCGCTGACGGGCAATGGAGGCAAAGACGCCGTTCGGATAGCGCTGCAGATAGGCCTGCAGCATGGCGGGATCCTTGCTGCTCTTCACCTCGTTCCATAAGGTCAGCTCCAGTAAACCGTCCGAAGCGGCCGCAGGCGGGTTGGGCGTCACCGGCTTTGGCGGAGCCTCGCCGTTGCCCTGTTTCAGATAGATGCGCTGGCTGCCCAGCGAGCCATACGTGAACGGCTGTTGCTGTCGATTGGTGCTGGCCATCACGTCGTCACGCACTTGGCGGAACAGGAAGTTGATTTCCAGCTGCGGCGTTTCCAGATGCTTCAGCAGCGCCGCGGTGTAGGGGCTGTTGCGCTCGGTGCCGTCCAGCGCCGTTGTGCCTTCCTTCGCCGCGAAGGTCACCAGGGTTCCCGCTTCCGGCTCAACCCGCGCCAAACCGCGGCCCAGCGAACGGGTGGAACTTGTCATGGTCATGGAGGCTGCAAACGGATTGTTTCGGCAGGCATCCAGAATGACCAGCCGTAACGTTCTGGCGCCGGAAACGGCTTCCGTGGCCAGCTCCAAGGGAATGGCTTCAAACGAGATGTCCCGGTCGGTCTGCAGCTTGGCATCGGCGGGAATGAGATAGTTCTGCTTGTTCACCTCCATGCCGTGGCCGGCATAAAAAATGACCGCCATGTCCGCCCGGACGGCCTTGCTGCTGAACGCTCTCAAAGCCCGGCGCAGGGCATCGAAGCCCAGATCGGTCAAGGTGGTGACCTCAAAGCCCAGCCGCTCAAAGGCAGCGGACACATCTTGGGCATCGTTTTTTGGATTGGTCAGAGGCGTTGCATGCGTGTAGGCCGAATTGCCCACCACGAGCGCCACCCGGTCTGCGGCGCTCCCTGCCGCGGGTAAAGCCGCGAAGAGCAGGGCGCAGACGATCAAACGGAGTTTCAGCATGGACCCTCTCCCTCGGCGGGCGCCAATGTTGCGGTTGCCTCGACGGCCAGGATAACCCCTAAACCGGGGCGCTTGCAAAGCCGTTTGCCTGCTGGTTAATCGGTGGTCCTGAACCGCGAAAACTGAACCAGGAAAATCGCAATCAGAGGCGCCAACACGGTGATCACGGCCGCCAGGATGAGCAGTATGCCGAGCTGGCGATAGTCAGCCGCCGTTTCGATCACATTGGTCTGCCGGTCGCGCACTTCGCGGGTCACCACGAACACCTCATTGAGATGCTTGGTGAACAGGCTGGAGGCGGAGAGCGCCAGATTGGTGAACGAGGCCATGACCGCAAAGAAGGTTGCCTTCAGGTGGGCCGGCGCGTTTTTGGCAATCCAGGCCAGCATGGGGATCATGGCGATCTGGCCGAGGGGAGATTCAACGGCCGTATCGATCAGCGCGATGAAGTGGGCGTCCACAAGGCCGCCGGTGAGTGGCGCGGTCCAGTTCTGAATGCCGTAATAGAGCCCGATGTTCGGTAGGGAGAGGACGCCTGCCGCCACGGTCAGCAGCATCACGATGAAGACAATCTGCTGCTTTGCCATGAGCGGGCGCAGCACGATCATGGCCGCCAGGGTGAGCAGCGAGGCGATCAGGGAGAGGATTGAGAGGAACTGCTGGTCGAAGCCCAGGATGTCGATCTGGAACCATGTGGCCCCGGCGCCGGGCAACGGCACCGCACGGAAGATGAAGATGATGATCGCCGTACCCACCAGGGCGCGGGCTTTCTCGGGTGTCAGCTCGCGCAGCAACTGGCGCATTAGCAAGAGCACGATCGTCATGGACCCGGCAAAGACGAGCTCCTGAGAAAACGGCACGCCGCTGAGGCCGATCGCCAGCGTGAGCAGAACAAAGGCGAGCCCGCCGCCGAAATACCAGTAGTTCGGCTCCACCTCTTCATCGCTGCGGGCCACCAGCGTGGCAATCTCGCTTTCGGTCAAGCCGCGCCGGCGCATGGCTGAGACCTCTTGCCAGCGATGCACCTCTGCCAGCACGGCGCCGGTGATGGATACCAGCGGAATGAGGAACGCCAGAAGATAGACCTGGGCATAGACGTTCGCCTTCTCTTGAGCGCTGAGTTGTTCAACGCCCTCGAAGATGAAGATGTTCATGGCCGCCACGCTCACCAGCCCGCTGATGAGGGCAAAGCGGCCCAGGGTCTGCATGGTGGTGTGGAGGGACTTGCTGGTCTGCTCGGCAAGCGGCGCGCCGCTCTCGTCATATTTGGGCACCGCCTCAACAGACATGGCATCGGCCACGGCATCCTGGAGCACATATCCGGTCGGTGCCAGAAGGGCGCTGACGATGTACCAGGCGTCCACCGGCATGAACTGCGCCATGTCGTCCGGCATGGTGACCAGGGCATACATGATGCCTACGCTCAAAGCGATCAGGCTCGCACCCAGGTAGATCAGAAGAGATTTCCAGCGCCAGATCAAATCCACCAGATGGCCCAGCGGCATCTTCAGGGCCCAGGGCAGACCTGCCCAGAACGCCAGGCCGGAAAGAAAGGCGGCCGAGAGGCCGAGATATTCCTTGACGAAAAAGGTGCCCACAATGGCCGTGGCGCCGGAGAGGCCGGCGGCAAAGTACACCATCAAGGGGGGTAGAAAAGACCACCGCATTTGCCGGGCCAGATCGAGAAAGGTGGCGTCGAACCAGACTCTGGCCTTTGCAAGCATGTTGCGGCTTATCCCTCTAGGTTCCAGGCTTAACCTCTATCCCTTCAGAGGCGAGCAGTTCAAGCACGCTTGAGACCGGCACACCCAGGTTGGAGCCGCCGAACTTGGGGACAATAGCGGAATTCACGGCCAGGACCTCCCCAGCCGCGTTGAGCACCGGCCCGCCACTGCCCCCATGCGTGGTTTGCGCATCATAGACGATGGTTTCCGCTGCAATCTGGCCCACAATGCCCTGGCTCGCCAGGGGCCTAATCCGGCCTTCACGTGCAAGCGCAGCGGCGATGTCCCAGAAGCCCGAGATCTTCGCGGCCTGCAGCTTGCGCACAAAGGTCTCGCCCGCCCGGGCCAACATGGACCTGAGCCCGGTGGGATAGCCGAGAATGATCACCTGGTCGCCGGGCGCCGGTTTTTGAGCCGCCAGGGGCAAGCCCAGATCCTTGGGCATCTCCCCTTGGTCTGTGCTTTTGATCAGGGCCAAATCTGCCGTCTCGCTCGCCCCCACAAGCGAAACGCCAAGCGGGTCCGGCGTTCCGGGAAAGAAGCCTTCGAAGCGGATCATCACAGGCATCAGTCCGGCGCTCTCCAATGATTTGGTATCCGATGCCTTCTCCCAGGGCAGGGCCACATGCCGGTTGGTGACCATCACGCCGGTGCCCTTGACCACGAAGCCGGTTCCGGTGAGCTGCCGGGCGGCCACCGGTCCGGTGCCGTCCAACGACAGCCTTGGTGTGCCAAAGCGGGTGAGCACCGGGCGCCCGTCGGACGTCACCACATGGCGCAGCATGCGTCCGCTGGCCTCCTCCTTGAAGCCGTAGGAGCCTTGAAGAAAGATGACCGACGAAGAAGACTGCGCGATGGCGCGGCGTCCCGCGGCCCAGCGTCTCTCCAGCTCGGCCAGACGTTTCTCATGGGCTTCCACGCTTGGGTTGAGCTCCAGGCGCAGCGCTTCCAGATCGCTGGGAGTGAGTGCCGTCTCCTGGGTTTGCGCCAACGATTTTGCAAAGGCGTCCAGCTGGCTTGCCCCTTTTTCAAGCTCGCGCTGGAGCAGCTGGTTGACCTCATACTGCTTGTAAACAAGCGCCGCCAACACGGCGAAGGCGATCACAACGGAGAGCCGGAACAACCCCGTGGTCTCGCGCGCGAGACGCCAGAGGATCTGGCCGCCGGCGCGCAACAGGCGCATGGGCAGCGGCTTGCGGCTGACCCGCAG
>JBCDDQ010000058.1:0-19282 GCA_039180225.1 Pseudomonadota bacterium | reverse complement strand
GCTCCGGCGCAGAGCGCATCAGACGGATCAAGCCCTCGACCAAATCATCCACATAGCAGAACGAGCGGGTTTGCTGACCTTCGCCATAGATGGTGATGTTCTGGCCCTTCAGCGCTTGCACAATGAAGTTGGAGACCACCCGGCCATCGTTGATCTGCATGCGCGGACCGTAGGTATTGAAGATGCGGGCAATTCTGGTCTCAACCGGTTGCTCCTGGCGGAATGCGTAGAACAGGGCCTCAGCGGAGCGCTTACCTTCATCATAGCAGGCGCGTTCACCGTAAGGGTTCACGTTGCCCCAATACTCTTCCGGCTGCGGATGCACATTGGGATCGCCATAGACCTCACTGGTGGAGGCCTGCAGAACCTTGGCATTGCAGGCTGCGGCGATTTCCAATGCATGCAGAGCGCCCAGGAATGAGGTCCGCATGGTGTCCACCGGCAGAGCCTGGTAGTGGACCGGTGATGCTGGGCACGCCAGATTATAGATCTGGTCCACCTGTTCCCAGTAAGGCTTGGCCACATCATGTCGGCGCATCTCGAATGAGCCGGTGTCCAGCAGGTGGCTCACATTGGCCTTGGTGCCGGTATAGTAGTTGTCCAGGCCCCTTACTTCGTGGCCTTCATTGATCAGCCGTTCGCACAGGTGACTGCCGATAAAGCCAGCCGCTCCGGTAACCAGAATTCTCTTACACATTGCGATACCCATTTCCATCAAACACGTGGGGGACGTAGGCCAGCTGCCGGGACACCGGCATGGGCCTGATATAGGTCGGTTGAGCTGGCCCTGGATTGAACACGTACATGAGCCAGGCAGTCAGAAGTCCAAGCATCAAACCCACCACCAGAGACGCGGGCAAAAGCACCCGCGGATTTGGGTCGGAAGGTTTGGATGTTGCGTAGGCAACAGAAATGATACGGGTGTTCCCGGTGGGCAGACCGATCTGTTCCTTCACCTGCTTGGCCCGGGTCAGGAATGTTTCATAGACTTGGCGGCTTGACGCAGCTTCTTGTTCAAGTTCTCTGAGGCGAACACCGTCGGAGTTTGACTTTGCAGCGGTTTCTTTCAGCTTGCCCAGCTGGCGCTCCATGGCCTTCTGATTTTGCAGAGCCACGTTGTAGGCCACCTGATAGCGCTCGGTGACCCGTGCAAGATCCCGTCTCAGCGCGGTCTCCAGACTGCGGCGCAGCTGCACAGCGGCCTGCATCTGGGGATGCTGGGGCAGGTAGCTCACCGCCAGATTGGCTTCGCGCGCCCTGGCATCTGCCAGACGCACGAGCAAGCCGTTGGAGACGCTTGACTCCAAAGCCTCCGATTGCACGGCACCGTTCAGGGGCTGTTTCGCCAGGCGGCGGGCTTCGTCCAGGTTTGACTTGGCGGTTTCGGTCGCCGCTTGGGCAAGGCCCAATTGATTGTTGGTGTCGCGCAACTGTTGCTCCACCACCAGCACGTTCTGGGCACCAATCAAACCGTTCTTGCGGCGATAGTCCTCGACCGCCTGAGAGGCGGCCAGCGCTGCTTCGCGCAGGTCGCTCAGCCGGCTGTCCAGCTCGGTGGCTGCTTCGCGGGTGGTGTTGCTGGAATGGCGCCGGCTCTCAGAGACGTAGATCTGGGCAATGCCGTTGCTGATACGGGCCGCCTTTTCAGGGTCGGTGGACCGCATGGCGATCTGCACCACATAGGTGTTGCCTTTGCGCTTCACCTTGAGCCGCTTCAGGAGCTTGCGCTTGGCCTTGTCATAGGGGCTCATCGCGGTGCTGGAGGCATCCCCCAGCACGATGGATTTGGCAGTGCCAACCAGCGCTTTCACCACTTCCGATTTGATCCCGCCCACAAACTCGGGATCCTGATCCAGGTTCTCCCGGCTGATGATGCGGGCGAGCACCGATTCAGAGTGAATGATGGCAACCTGGCTTTCCACCAGGGCCGTATCGGCGCCGAGAGCCGATGACCCAAGACCCGAAGGGACCACTTCGCCCTCGGTGAGTTCTTTTTTGCGAGGATCGATCAGGATCTCTGCCACGGAGGTATAAAGCGGCGTCGCGCTGCGTACGTAAAGCACGGCCAGGAACACGGCCAATACCGTAACCCCGATGACCACCCACCTCTGGCGCCACATGGCGCTGGCGCATTCCTTCAGCTCAGCGGCGAAACCAGTCTGACGCTGCATTTCCATACGTGCAAAATGGAGACGCTCTATGGCTTCAAAAAACTGGTCGTTGTTACGTTGCATCTCGCTCTCCTAGAGAAGCGTCCCATTTCAAGACAATTTGGATCAGGCGTCGCCGATTCGGCGCTGTCTGGAACTGGACAGCAGCACAATTCGTGCCGAGATCACCTGATCAGTGGCGCCTCGTTACGAACTGGCGCAGCTTCTTCATGAAGCTGAACAGCCTGGGGTGCGCGCGCAGGCTGCTCTTGGCCCGCCAGCCGAGCCAAACCACCGCTCCCTTGGCGCTTGCAGGAACCATCAATTCAAACAGCGGACGGGGGGTGCAGCCCAAATGCCGCTTGTAGGGTTGATCGCCGCCGGACAGGTCGAAATCGGTCACGCCCTGCTGGGCGAGATGGTGCATGCTCTCGTAAAGCACCTGAAGGCCAGGTGAGGTGCGCTCATGCGGGCCCATCCGGAAGCTCAAAAGCGTTCCGACAAAATGGTTTTTGTACCGGATGCCGAACTGCGCACCGATCGACTCGTCGTCGCACGTGAGTATCGCTGAGAACGGCGTCAGATCGCCATGGCGCCCGTCACAGACGCTCTCATAGAGCTGCCGCCAGGCGGCATCCTTCAATCCGTCCGGACGTCCCAGAGCATCGAAGCGCTCTTGGCGCATGGTCCAGATGGTATCAAGTGTGTCGCCGGACGTGCCCTCGCCGGTAAACGTCACCGCACGGGCGGAGACCTTCTCCATCTGCTTGATCTTTTGCCGGATCGTGCGGCGCATCTTCGGCTTCATCTCGTCTGGTGTTTGGCCTGGGCCGGAAACGCCCAACTTCATCGACCAAGCCGAGTAGGCGAGCTTGGCGAGAAAGCGCGGACGAACCAGAGCCGGCTCAACAGTGTCCAGTTTGCCGATGAATATAAGATCGTGGGCCGGGAGCTTTTTGCGGGCGTCGCGGAAGAAGCGTTCAGTCCCTGCTTGGGTGTTCCGGAGGGCAGGGCTCAAGATGGGTGCATAGAAGTCGCTAACCCCGAGATCGGGTGCGGAAACGATGCGCAGACCGCGCTTCTTGTAGATGCACAAAGGCAGGATGATTTCCGCATGGCCGCCCGGGCGCCGCGACCCGGCCACGATCAGGGGTTCGGCCAGCCCTGCGCGCTTGGCTGCTTCGTACCAGGCCGAAACCCAGCCAACCGTTTGGAACGGTCCGGCATGGCCCTCCATCGAAAGCCGCAGCCAATCTGCTTCAACTTGGTTCAGATCGGTAAAAATCTCTATATGCCAGTCGTTTGTGCTACCAACCTGACTCGCTGTGTAAAGCCATTCTGCCGTACTGCTGGTGCTCATCGGCGCCTGCTCGCTGTTCGCATTTCTCTGCGTTCCCCTCAGCAAGTTCCGGACCAGTCAATATGGACTGCGAAGCGGCATGGTTCTTGCTCAAGCCTGGGCACCTGAAGGCGGAACCAGAAGGCAGACATCTTCGTGAAACGGATCATCACAGCTTCGATCATCGATCAAATGCTGATCAGCGCAATGATGTTCGCCATCAACCTGCTCTTGATCAGTCAGGCCGGGGCGGACAGTTTCGGACGGTTTATCGTGGTTTTGGCCGCCTTCCTGCTCAGTTTTGGCGCGCAGAATGCGCTGATCCTGGTTCCCATCAATGTGCTGATCCCGGGCCGGCGCAAGCCCATGCAGAGCCGCAACTTGAGGATGCTCGCCACCGTGGACATCGCGGTGATTGGCCTTTCCGCGTTGGTGGTTGCGGGTGTTGTGGGGCTGTTGGGATTTGGGCCTGAGCTGATGGCTGCATCTGCCGCCTTGGTCATTTTTGGCTCAAACCGGGAATTGATGCGCACGGTGTACCAGACACAGAACCGCGCTGAGCGCTACCTGGCCATGGATTGCCTCGTCATCGCAGCCACCTGCCTGGCTTTATGGATCACCTGGCCTCTGATGGCGCCGGAAACGGCAGCGATTGTCTCCTTGGCCTTCGGCAATATGGTGGGCACAAGCCTGTTGGGCGCCAAGGTTCAGCGCACGCCCCGGCGCCTGGTCGCCATGATCAGGCGCTATTCTGAGTATTGGGTGAAGTCCCGCTGGGCTCTGGCTGGCGCGGCGGTGACCGACATTCAGATGCGTTTCTACATCTTTGCCATCGAGATTCTCCGCGGCAGCGCCACCCTCGGCGTGTTGCAAGCGGGCAGGGTTCTGGTGAACCCGATTGCCATGCTGGCCTTCGCCTGGGCCAGAGCGATCCGGCCGAACATGGCAGAACGGCTTACCGCGGGAGACCGCACCGGCGCCCTCGCCATGATGAAGCAGGGCATCCTTCTGCTCGTCGCAGTCGGGGTGGGCTATCTTGCCGTGCTCAATCTGGCTTGGCCGTTGATCGATGCACATCTGGTCAAGGGTCGCTACCCCGGCCTTTACGACACCCTCTTGGTTTGGAGTGTGTTTGCGATTTTAAACGTGCCCTCGATCTGCATCAGCATTTATCTTCAGGCCGGTCACAAGTATCGCCAGTTGACGATTTGCGGTGCGTTCTCAGCGGCCGGTTCCAGCCTGCTGCTTTGCCTGCTCGCGCTGGATGTGCCGAGCATTTGGGCCATTGGCGCTCTCATCGCGGGCGAGGTCATCATGATGACCGGTCTCCTCAAAGTAATGCGTGCCGAATTTTCAGGACCTCAACAGCATGACACCCAGCCTCGTCCAGCCGTTTGATCGCAGTGCAGTGGCGGCCTACACCGCGCCGCGCTCCAGTTTTGCCGAACGTTTGGCAGCGCTGGTGCCTGCCCTGGTCTTGCTCAATCCAATTCTGATCTGGCCCTTGCTCTATGCAACGCCCATTGGCGGTGGCCATGGCTTGAACTTCGGCTTTGGCGCCTCGCAAAGCTATCTGATTCACAAGATCTGGATGCCGCCGCTGTTCGGTCTCATGGTGGTTATGGCCTGTGTGGCGGGCCGCAGGCACTTGCAGCTCAATATGGCGTACATCATCGGCTTTGCGGTGTTCTTCGCCTGGAGTGCGCTCAGCATCCTGTGGGCTCTTGCCCCAGCGTTGGCGGCCTCGCGGCTGGCGTTGCAGATTATGATCGCGCTTAGCATTTACCTGTCCTTTGCGCTGGTGAAGGACCCCAGAAAGATCCTGGAGCCGGTGTTCTGGGTCATCGTGGTCTCGGTCTTCGCCAATGTGGTCTCCGTGGCCATGCGTCCTCCGGGACCGATCGGTCACGAGGGCATATTTGAGCACAAGAACAACTTAGGCGCCTTCTGCGTGGTCGCCATAATGTTTGCCCTATACAGGCTGAGCTGGGGCAATACGTTCGGCAAGCTGGTGGCGCTCATGATCCTTCCAATTTGCGTTGCCCTGATCGCGGTCAGCCTCTCCAAGACGTCTGCCGGCCTTTTGCCTGTCTGCCTGTTTGCAGGCTTTGCGGGAAGTGCAGTGGCGCGCTGGCTGCGCGTATCGGCGGCCCTGCAGTTTTTAGGCATTCTCGTGCTCATGACCGTTGGGATCTTTCTGGCGGAATCCATGTTCAATCTGGACTTTTGGGACCTGTCGGAGCTCGTTACGGGCGATGCCACCTTTACCGGCCGCACCGACATTTGGGCCTTCACCCTGGACCAGTTTATGCAACGCCCTATCGGGGGATATGGCTTCAGATCATTCTGGCAGATCGGCGCAGAAAGTCCGGCCCTGAAGACAGGCGCAACCTTCACCGCACAGACCGCCCATGCCCATAACGGCTATATCGACATCATGCTCCATGGTGGCCTGGTTGCACTGTTTCTGTTCCTGCCTCTCCTGGTGATGGGGCTGCACCTTGCCGGCAGGATTGCCGACCGTAGTTTTCTTGCCGGCAGTGCCTGTCTGACGCTCATGGTGTTTTCCATTCTCTACAACCTCCTGGAAACATCCTGGTTCTTGGGCACCAACGTGGCGTTCATTGTTTTCCATATCGCCTGGCTGGCGATCATCTATGACCCCATAAACGTGCGTCCTCATCGCGTTGAGGCTCAGCCATGGCGCATGTAACCATCGCCATCGCAAGTTGCGGGCGCAGCAGCCTTGCCGACACTTTGGCGTCGGTTGGCGCACAAGTAATCCCGGAGAGCTGGACGGCAGAGGTGGTTGTGGCTGACGACAGCCTTGATGGGCGGGCGGCACAGATCACCAACGCGGCGGGCTTGCCTCTTCCGGTTCACGTGATCAACGTGGCAAGCCGCAACATCGCAAAGGCCCGCAATGCCTGTCTGGAGGCGGCTGAAGGCGATTACATCATCTTCATCGATGATGATGAAATTGCCGGCCCAGGTTGGATCCAACACATGGTGGAAGATGCGCGCCGCACCAAGGCGGATTGCCTGTTCGCACCTGTGCACCCCGAATACGAAGCGCACGCGCCAGCGTGGATCGTGGCTCTAAACCCATTGTTTCCCAGCGAAGTGCGCACGGCGCGCAGGGGCGATTTCATTGTCGGCCGCACAGGCAACAGCCTCCTGAGGCGCAGCTTTGTCGAACGTCACAATCTGCGCTTCGATGTCTCCTTTGGCACGGGCGTTGAGGATCTCCACTTCTTCGCCCTATGCCGCGCCAACGCTGCAAAGATGGCCACCACCCACCGCGCGGCTGTGCGCGAGCCGGTCGAGGCGTCCCGCACCAAGCTCGGCTATGTGCTGAAGCTGTGCTTTGCCCGCGGAAAGGGCTATGCGCGGGTCATGTCCTTGACCGGCCAGGATGGGTTTGCCGGTGGCTATCACAAGGTCTTGGCCTTCAGCTTTGCCAAGCTTGTGGCCTGCAGCGTGCTCGCCTGCACGGCGCTGCCGCTCGGACCGCCGCGCTGGATCCGCTTTGCAAGCTCTGCGGCGCTCAATCTGGGTAAGGTGGCCTACCTGGTGCGTGGGGAAGAACAACCGGGCTGAGATCAGCCGTAATACATCTTCGCTGGCTGCTGCGCTGCGCGGCCATCGCCTTTTTTGAGCCCAAGCATCTGCTTTGCAATTTCCCAGCAAAACAAAGGGTTGAGCACCAGGTAACGGTGCCAGAGCCGGGTTGGCTCCATGATCAGCCGATAGAGCCACTCAAGGCCCTTGGCCTGCATCCAGGGGGGCGCTTGGCTTAACAGCCCGGCATGAAAATCGAACGCCGCGCCAACGGCCAGAACCGGCAGGGACAAATCGGGAGCGTTCTCATAGGCCCACACTTCCTGGCGCGGACAACCCAGGCCCACAAACACGATCTGCGCACCCGACTGCTTGATCCGCTGGACCGCTTCAGTGTTTTCTTCAGCGCTCAACTGACGGAACTTTGAGGGCTCCATGCCGGCGATCTTCAGCTTGGGAAATCGCTCACCAAGCTGAGCACGCAGCTTTTCCAAAACGGCCGGCTTGCTTCCATAGAAGTAGACCGGCAGTGCATTGGCCTCGGCGCGTGCGCAGATGCGCAAGGTCAGTTCAGGTCCATAGACCCGGTCGGGCAAGGCAATGCCATGCACCAGCCTCAGCGCCCAGCGCACAGGCTGGCCATCCGGCACCACAAGATCAAGAGCGTTCAGCCGTTCTGCATGTTGCGTGTCCAGCACGCCCGTCATGACGCCATGCACCGCTAAGGCGGATACCGACAGTGCGGACTTGGTTTCTGCGGCCTCAACGACCTTCGCGCAGGCGGCCTCATAGTCCACTGCCGAAATGTTCACTTCGGCGACCTTGTGCTTGCCGAAATCTAACATTAGCTGGCGTCCTTCCAGCGGGTAATCCCGTTCTCGTAGAGGTCGGCGATGATGTCCTCAATGCCGTATTTCAGCTCATAGCCGGGATAGGCCTCCTGAAAACGGGAGATATCGCTGATCCACCAGATATGATCGCCTGAACGATTGTCGTCCGAATAGGTCCAGTTCAGCTCCCGCCCGGCCTGGTTTTCGCACAGTGCAATGGCCTCCAGCATGGAGCAGGAGGAATGGCGGCTGCCCCCAATGTTGAAGACAGCACCAGATTGAGGCGCCTGGCAGAACCGCCACAGTGCCTCCACCAGATCGCTGGAATGAATGTTGTCGCGCACCTGCTTGGCCTTATAGCCAAACACCGTATAAGGCTGCCCAGTGGCGGTGCACTGCATCAGGTAGGCGAGGAAGCCGTGGAGCTCAGCGCCGGAATGACCGGCTCCGGTCAGGCACCCGCCGCGGAAACAGCCGGTGTTCATGCCGAAATAGCGGCCATATTCCTGCACCATCAAATCGGCCGCCGCCTTGGAAGCACCGAAGATGCTGTGCTTACTGGCGTCAATGCTCATGTCCTCATCAATGCCACGTGCATGATAGGCATGGCTCTCATCGATCTCCCAGCGTTGCTCCAATTCAACCAAAGGCAGCCCATTCGGCCGGTCGCCGTAAACCTTGTTGGTCGACATGAACGCGAAGGCCGCGTCGGGCGCAAACTTGCGTGTCGCCTCCAGGAGGTTGAGCGTGCCGTTCGCATTGACGGTAAAGTCGGTGAACGGCTCGCGTGCTGCCCAATCATGGCTGGGCTGGGCAGCCGCATGGACCACACTGTGAATGTCGCTGCCGAGCTGTGCAAACAGCTGCATAATCGCATCTTCATCGCGAATATCGATGGTGTGGTGATGATAGGTTTTGCAGCGCTGCTTCAGATCAGCGATGCGCCAGCTGGTTGAGGCTTTCGCGCCAAAGAAGTATCTGCGCATATCATTGTCGATGCCGTGCACCTCCAGGCCTTGCGCGGCAAAGTGCAGGACCGCTTCGGCGCCGATGAGGCCGCCTGATCCCGTTACAACTACGCAACCCATGCTTCGTCTCCGGTTTTATTGCTGAGATGGTCTCCAAGTAGGCGCCCACCCAGCTTCGGCATCACGCACATCAGCGTTGCTGCTCCCAGGGTGGTCAGGGATTTGGTTGGTTCGCGCCAGAAAGGCTCAAGCGAGTGCCCCAGCGACTTGCGCACATAGGACAGCGCCAGGGCGCCGTTTTTCATAGCGATCGCGCGGCGCGCGTAGTAACGCATCTGATAGGCATTGGCGCGGGCTGAATGGGCCTTGTGAAGCTCCGGTGCGACCCGCTCCACATAGCTATCGATCGCCTCCCAGCCCTTGTTCATGGCGGGAATATTGGCCGAGAGACCGTCATCGTGGATGCGGTAGCAGGTTAAGAACCGGTCGACGCCCTCAAACTCAAGATCTGAGTGAAGCGCGATCCTGAGCCAGCACTGATGGTCCTCTGCCAAGCTCAAACCTGGTGCGGATTCCTCGGTGTAGAAATAGTCCCGGCAGCCGTCGCCGGAGGCCGGCTCAATGATCTGGCTGAAGACGGCGCGTCTGAAGAAGGCAGAAGATCCGCCGGCAATGGGGTTTCGGCTATAAACATCTGCTGCGGTGATGCCGGTCATTTTGGGCCGGAAGCGCGAATTCAGCAGGGCACCCTGTTTGTTGATGAACTGACAGGCGCTATAGCTGACCCCCACACTTGGCCGTGCTTTGAAGTGGGCCAAGTGTGCGGCGATCTTGTCTTTGTGCCACAGGTCGTCTGAATCGATGAACCCGATAATCTCTGCGCGCGCTATAGCCAGGCCAGAGTTGCGGGCTGCTGAGACGCCTGCATTCTTCTGCCAGAAGTAACGGATCCTGGGGTCTGTGAATGTCCGGCATACGGCGGCTGAGTGGTCGGTAGAGCCATCATCCACAAGGATCAACTCAAAATCCGAGTGGGTCTGATCCAGAACTGAAGTGATGGTTTGCGCGAGCAGATCGCCGGCATTGTAAATGGGCACAATCACGCTCACGGCCGGCGAAGAGCTTGGACCGTGCGTGTCGAATGCTGTTTCGTTCTGAGGCTTCATGGTTTCATCCCGTCTGCGAGCCAGCAACGAAGCAAGGTTCATGCCACCTAAAGTCGAGTAGCGGCACGCGACCAGGCACGGTATTTGCTGAGGACCTGGTGCGCTGACGGAGTGTTCCCGTTTGGCGCGGCATCCGGCCTGAATGCATGTAACCGCAATGATGAAAACCTGGTCTGCTCTCTCACGCACACGGCGCTTGTCCGTGACTCTATGTTTCCACGGCATCGGAGATGCGCCGGAAAACTGCGATCCCGCCGACCGCCCATATTGGGTTCCAGAAGGGCAGCTCGCAGAGGTCCTCAACTGCGTATATGCAATGGAGCAACGCCACCAGGTGGATATTCACCTGGACTTTGACGATGGCCACCAAAGCGATCATGAACGCGTTTTGCCGCTACTGAACCGGGCTTCGTTGAGGGCGGCGTTTTTCATGCCCACCGACTGGATTGGCCGCGAGGGCCATCTTGGTAAGGACCAGATCAAGGACCTGGTTCAGGAAGGTATGACAATAGGCTCGCACGGCACCGATCATCGGGCCTGGACGGAGCTCTCGGACGATGAGCTCTCACGGCAACTAAGGCATTCCAAGCGGGTGCTGGAACAGATCACGGGCACCCGGGTTAAGATCGCTTCTGCACCCTACGGTTTCTGGTCTCAGCGGGTTGTTTCAGCTGCAATCGATGCCGGTTTCGAACGGCTTCAGACCTGTGATGAGCGGCCGGGCAGTCCTGCCGGGTTCCTCAACCATCGCATCGTTATCCGAAACGGCGATGATGTGGACGCCATTCTTACGCGAAAGCTCTCCGTGCTCCGCCGCGCAGTTCACAAGGCAAAAGACCTGGGCGAGAGAATTCTGGTTCAGGCGGCCTGAGGGCCACAATAAGCGTAGCCGCTTTCAGTTTCTTTCTGCTATCCATCGCGCATGACGAGTGCGCCTGAAACCCTTGCCTTAAGTGACCAGGACAAAGCCCATCTCTCCGGCGATAACGGACCTGTCCTCCGGTTCGCCGCGCAGATGGTCGTGAAGGCCGGCGAGCTCATGAGTGCGACCGAGCTCATTGACGTTTCGTTCGTTCACGTGGACGCCTGTCACTACTACGGCGAGGCCCACGTGGACTTTGCCCGCTTTGTGGTGGACGGGGGCGGTCGCATGGTGGTTCCGTCCTGGACGAACACGGTGCCGGTCAGCGTCGAGCTGCCGGACATGCGGCCTCCGGAGAAATCTCCGCAGTTCATTTCCGGCGCCAAAGAGCTGATGAAGCTGTACGAGCAGATGGGCTGCCGGGCGGTTTGGACCTGCGCACCTTATCAGCTGCCCGGAGGCCCGGGGTTGGGGGATCACATTGTGGGTTCTGAATCCAATGCGGTGACCTACTACAATTCCGCCGTGGGCGCACGGACGAACAAATATGGCGACTTTCTTGACGTGTGCTGTGCCCTGATGGGCAGGGTGCCCAACGCCGGATTGCACAAGAAGAAGAACAGGAAAGGTCAGATCTTGTTCCGCCTTGGCGATGACGTGCCCCAAGCCTTAAGAAGCCAGGAGATGCTGGCCCATGTGCTGGGTCACCATGTGGGCAAGCAGGCAGGATCGGCAATCCCGGTGATCGAGGGACTGCCGCCAGACACCACCCTGGACAGCCAGAAAGCCATGAGCGCGGCCACAGCCGCATCCGGGGGTGTTGCCTTGTTTCATGCCGTCGGTGTGACGCCGGAAGCCCCTGATCTTGAAACGGCCTTTCAGGGCGAAGAGGCCAAGGACGTGCGCACCATCAGCTTGACGGATTTGCGCGGAGCCCGTGATGACCTCTCCACAGCTGCGCCAGGCCGTCTCGACATGGTGGCCCTTGGGACGCCGCATTTTTCGTTCACCGAGTTTGCCCGTCTGGCCGCCCTGATGGATGGGCGGAAAGTGGCCGACGGGTTGGTCATGTATGTCTCCACCAGTCGCCATGTGCGTGAGCTTGCGGCCCGAAAGGGCTGGGTGAGCGCCCTGGAGAGGGCAGGTGTGCAGATCGTTGTGGACACCTGCACCTACTTCACCCCTGCGGTGCGCGGGGCCACGGGGCGCGTTATGACGAATTCGGCAAAATGGGCCTACTATGCTCCGGGCATGCTGCCGGTGGAGGTTTGTTTCGGCAGTCTGGAAGACTGTGTTCAGTCCGCCACCTCCGGGGATGTGGAGCGCGATGAGCGCCTCTGGCAGAAAGGTGCTGCATGATCGCCGCCACCGCACTCCACGAGGGTGAGGCGGAGGGGCCGCTGCTCGTGCTTGAAGAGCCCTTGAGCTTCTGGGGCGGGTTTGATCCGCAAACGGGCCAGATTATAGATCAGCACCACCCTCAAGCCGGTGCCAACGCGGCCGGTACCTTGCTTGCGTTGCCGGAGACACGGGGGTCCGCCGGCACGCCCGCCGGTGTGGCCGAGGCCATCCGGAACGGCTGCGGACCGGCTGGGATCATTACGGCGAAAAAAGACGTCAATTTGCTGGCGGGTGTCATGACGGCCTTCCAGCTTTATGATATTTGCGTGCCCATCGTAGAGATTGCGCGCAGCGATCTGGACATTCTGACCACTGGACAGCTGGCGCGGATCCGCGCCGGCCATGTAACCATCCTTCCATAGCGGGGAGCTAAACCTTGAGCAAACGCACCCAGCCCTACGGCACCTGGGCCTCGCCCATCAGCGCAGATCTCGTGGCCGGCAAATCGCTTCGCCTCGGCCAAGTGCAAAGTGTCGCGCAAGACCTCTACTGGTCTGAAGGCCGCCCCGCCGACGGTGGACGCATCACAATCGTGCACCGTGACGGGGAGGGAACGCTTGTTGACCTGCTGCCGCCGCCCTATTCGGCGCGTTCCAGCGTGCATGAGTATGGCGGCGGAGAGCTCCTGGCCACTGGCGAGGGCATCTTCTTCGTGAATGCCGATGACCAGGACGTGTACGTGGTGCACGCTGATGGCACAATCGAGCGCATCACCGAGGAGGAGGGATGGCGCTTTTCCGATCTGTGTTTGGATGGGGCCAACGGACGGCTGATCGGTGTGGCTGAGATCCACCGGAAAGAGCACGATCCTGAACCTGAGAATGTGCTCGTGGCCATTTCTCTTCACCCCGGCCAACGGGGCGCAGTGCAGCAACTCGCACAGGGCAGGGATTTCTATGGATCCCCCCGGGTGTCGCCGGATGGCGGCACGCTGGCGTGGCTGGAATGGTCCTTGCCCCATATGCCGTGGGAGGATGCCACGCTGAAAACGACGAACGTGCAAGGCGGCGCTCTGGGCACACCGCGCACCGTGGCCGGCGGCAACGGCACGGCCACCTTCCAACCAACCTGGTCTTCTGAGGGAGATCTCTACTTCGTTTGGGACAAGACGGGCTGGGGCAATCTCTACCGGCTCGAGGGTGAGCAGCCGCGATGCGTATGTGAGAGGGAGGCGGAGTTCGGTCTTCCGCTTTGGGCTCTGGGCGCGCGCTCCTTTGCGTGCCTTCCCGATGGCCAGGTGTTTGTCACCTACTTTGAAGACGGCATCTCAAAAGCTGCGCTGCTCGATGCACAAACCGGAAACCTCTCCGGCCTCGAGACGGGGCTGAGCAATGTTTATGGTCCGACGGTCCTCGGCATCGAGATTGCCGCGCAGATCACCGCCGACACCGAAGCACCCGCAATTGGCCTGATTTCGCGTGATGGCACGGTTACCATCATCCGCAGAAGCGCTGAGTTCGACCTGGCGCCGGAGGCCTTTTCTCCAGGCGAGATCCTGAAGCTCAGCGGAAAGGATGGCCGCCCGGTGTGGGCTGTGTACTACCCGCCGGCGAACTTGGACCGCCAAGGCCCCGAAGGCAGCGCACCGCCCATGCTGGTCTCCGCTCATGGCGGGCCGACGGGGATGGCCGACCGGGGACTGAAGCTGAAGGTGCAGTTTTGGACCAGCAGAGGCTTTGCTTACTTGGATGTGGATTACGCCGGCAGCTGGGGCTATGGCCGCGCCTACCGCGAAGCGCTTAACGGGCAATGGGGCATTGCCGATGTGGAGGATGTCATCGCCGCCACCAAGGCCACCGTAGACAAGGGGCTGGCGGATCCAACCAAGTTGGTCATCTCCGGCGGCAGCGCCGGAGGCTATACGGTGCTCTGCGCTCTGGCATTTCATGATCTGTACGCTGCCGGCGCGTCTTATTACGGGGTGGCCGATCTGGAGAAGTTGCTGGCGCTGACCCACAAGTTCGAATCCGGCTACCTTTATGCACTCACGGGAACCGGGCCCGGTGCCACTGAAGCCGTGTTCAAGGCCCGCTCTCCTTTGGAGCATGCTGATCAGATCTCAGCGCCGGCCATCTTCTTCCAGGGCGACAAGGACTTTGTGGTGCCGCCCATGCAAAGCCGGGACATGGCCGCGTCCCTGGAAAGCCGCGGGGTGCCGGTTGCCTATTTCGAGTTTGCCGGTGAGGGGCATGGATTCCGCGCAGCGGCCACATTGGCGCAGTGCCTGAATGCGGAGTATGCCTTCTACGCCAAGGTCCTGCATCTTGAGCCGGAAGAAGATTTGGCGCGCGTGGAAATCAAAAATGAAGGTGCTTTATCGTGAACTTTGCTTCTGACAATGCGTATGGCGTTTCGCCAGAAATCATCGATGCCCTTGTGCGGGTGAACGAAGGCGCGTCCAGCTCGTATGGGGGCGACGAGATCACCGCCCAGCTTGGCGAAGAGATGGCCAAGCTCTTCGAAACCGAGGTTGCGGTGTTCCCCGTACCGTCGGGCACTGGCGCCAACGCGCTGGCCTTGTCCACCATGGTGCCCTCCTTTGGGGCGGTGTTGTGCCACGAGGAGGCGCACATCAATGTGGACGAATGCGGCGCCGTTGAACTCTACTCCGGCGGCTGCAAGCTCATCGGCCTGCCGGGCAGGGGCGCGCAGCTCACGGCGGAGGGGCTCAAAGAACGCTTGGCCGGGTTCGTTCGCGGTGATCACGATCCGCGCCGCTGCGCAGTCAGCATCACCCAGGCAAGCGAGCTTGGCACTGTGTACTCCCTGGCCGAAATCGGGGCCATTGGTGCCGTGTGCAAAGATCACGGAATGAAACTGCACCTGGATGGCGCACGGTTTGCCAACGCCTTGGTTTCGCTGGACTGCACGCCTGCGGAGATGACCTGGAAGGCCGGTGTGGATGCGGTGTCTTTCGGTGTCTCCAAGAACGGCGGCATGATCACCGACGCGGTGGTGTTCTTCGACACAGCGCTGGCGGAAGACTTTGACCGCCGCCGTCTGCAGGGAGGCCAGTTGATCGCCAAGGGGCGCTACGCGTCTGCCCAAATCCTGGCCTACCTTGAAGACGATCTGTGGCTCAACAACGCGCGCCACGCAAACGCCATGGCCGCGAAACTGAGCGCAGGTCTGGAAGGGGTAGAAGGTGTGCGCCTTCACGCGCCGACGCAGGCCAATGAGGTGTTCGCCGTGCTCCCAGCCTCCGTGCACGCGGCCTTGCAGAAGGCGGGCGCGGTGTACCATTGCTGGCCCCCGAACCCCAACAGCGGACCTGTGCCCTCCGAACCCGGCGACGTGCTCGCCCGCCTGGTGACCTCGTTTGCCGCACGTGAAGAAGATGTGGACGGTTTCCTGATGAGTGCGGCGGGGTAATACAAGACGCGCGCTCCTTAAAGGAACGCGCGCCTCCACTTGGTTCCAACGAACGAAGGCCTATGCGAAGAGGAAATCGTCCTCGCTGAGCCAGGCCACATCGACATTGCGCAGGAAGATGCTGCCGCTGTCCCCAAAGTCGAGTTCAACGCCGCGGTAGACATTTTCGGCAGCATCCAGAACGTCGCTGAACGTTTCTATGCCGCTCACATCGAGCGCGAGCTGGTCGACACCCGTTTTGAAGTCAGCAATGAAATCGTGGCCATCGCCGTCGGTGAACACAAATGTGTCCTCGCCCCAGCCGCCACGCAGAAAATCATTGCCGGCATCGCCTGAGAGCACGTCGCTTCCCTCGCCACCTTTCAGAATGTCTCGGCCATGACCGCCGGACAGGTAATCGTGATCACGGCCGCCAAGCAGCACATCGCGGCCGTGGCCGCCATGCAGTTCGTCATTTCCGCGGCCCCCGGAGAGGAAGTCGCGGCCATTGCCGCCGTCCAGAACGTCCCAGCCCGCGCGGCCAAACACGAAGTCTCTGCCATCTCCCGCGGAGACCAGATCGTCGTCCTTGCCGCCGATGATCTTGTCGCGCCCATCGGTGCCTTCGGTCTCCTTAACCGTGTTGATATGGATCTGGGCCACCAGGTGTCCGGGTTGGGTGAAGTCGGCTGCGATGGGGTCGATGAATTCGCCGAACGCATTGGTGCCGCCCAGGATAATCTGATCACCGCTGTCGCTGTCAGGGTTGCCGAGCGATCCGTTGAAGCCGGGGTGGAGAGCGACCACGCCGTTTTCGTCTACGCCGGTGTTTGGACCGGTCTGGTTGATGAACGCGGCATCCAGCTCGGTGTTGACCTCGGTGCCGGCGTCATAGACCTGGGCCCCGGTGATGGTGCTGGTGTGTGCGCCGAGAAACTTGCCATCCGGTGAGAACAGAAGCTGGGCAGCATTGTTGCCCACGAACGCATCGTTTGAGGGCAGGATCATGGCGGCATAGTTCACATAGGCGTTGGACGCCCCATCCACGTTGACAATGGTGGAGGCGGTCTCGCCCGGGGCGATGGGGCCAGGACCGGTGTTGCTGGCCACGGTCGCTGTTTGGCCGTCGGCGTCAGCATTGACAAGCTCTGTGGTCAGGCCGGCCCCGCCACCATCTTCGGCCAGTTGTTCCAAGCCGCCCGATGCGGCCTCGCCGGAGTTGAAGAGGTCGAAAGAGTTGTTGTGAAAGCCAAACCAGAAGGGTGTGGTGAAGACCCCTCCGTCGGCGTTGAGGTTCTTCACTGAGATGCGTAGTTCAGTCATGTTTCCATCCTAACTGTCTGAAGTTGTTGATCAGCCCTCCACCAAAAGGTGTAGGCGAGGGGATGGAATCCGGGCCAATCACAAGGCGCTCGCGCGGATGCGCGTTAATGCGATCAAAAAGTGGCGCCAAGACACTCTTACGTGAGCAGATCGCGCGCGGTGTTCTCGCAAGCGTCATCCGCGCTTTGGCAGAGATGTTGGTGATATGGCTCGATTGGAAAACTCAACCATCAAGGCCAAATAGAGCGATTTTGCTATTATGTTGAGAGGTTTACGCGAAATTGGGTTCGTTTTGCAGATTTGGGCTGTTTCCGGTGAATGCGTGAAATTTCACGCACTCATGACCCCGGGCGCGCGGTAACGCGAGCCGAACACCACGGATCAGGTCGCGCCCGACGGCCCGACCTTCACTCCCGCGGCCGGCGGAACGTGCCCGTCTGCAGGCGCATAAATGCGGCCACTGCGTCCTCGCGCTCGGTTGGCGTCCACCCCAAGTGCGGGCTTATGATCTGGGCCGCCCGGCTCACCTCTTCAAGCGACAGGACCCGCCGCCAAGCCAGTCCGGTGCGCCGGAACAGGACATCGGCCAGGGAGCGCGCATGTTCTGCGGTGACGGCATACTCCATATCGGCCACCCGCACGTCGGGCTCATCTTCCAGAAACGGCGGCGAGTTGCCGCTTTCAGAGAACGCAAAAGGTGCTGTGTTGACCTCGCCTTGGGGCCCGGAGGGTTGAAGCCGGGCTGCCACTGCGTCGCGCACCAGGCGCCCGGCACTGCGGTGCGTCATGATCGGCCCGCCGGTGAGGGCGAGGATCCCGGGAAAGCCCTTGGCCTCCATATCATGCAGCACGCGGGCGCGGCTGCCCTTGGGCGCTGCGGCGCTGTAGGTGAGCGGCCGCACGCCGGCCCAGGACCACAACACATCCTTGCGGGCCAAGCCGCGGCCGGGCAGCAGATGGTTGGTTTCAGCGATGAGGAAATCGATCTCCTCATCGCTGGCCGTCACCTGGCCAGGATCGCCTTCAAACAGCGTTTCTGTCACGCCGATGGAATAGAGGTTCTTGTGCATTGGCAGAACATAGTACGGCTCGCCCAGGCTGTTCAGGGAGGCGATGCCGAAACCCCGGTACGTCTCAGGCATTTCGACCGCGATGTGGATGCCCTTTGTGGCTTGGATGCACCGGTTCACAGGTTCTGTTGGCGGGGCCACGTGGTCGATCCAGACCCCAGCCATGTTGGCCACCAGTCGCCCGGTCACCTTGGCAGGCTCAAGCGCCGGCTGGTTTGGGTTTGTCAGCGAGACGGTCCACGATCCATCAGACCCACGCGCACCCAACCGCGCCCGGCAATGGTTCATCACCACGGCACCATTGCGCTCTGCATCCAGCGCCATGTCGATGCAAAACCGCTCCGGCCAATCGAACTTGAACTCATTGTAGCAAGCAATGGCCTCCAGGGCGC
This sequence comes from Pseudomonadota bacterium, assembly GCA_039180225.1. Lineage (GTDB taxonomy): Bacteria > Pseudomonadota > Alphaproteobacteria > Rhizobiales > CAJQND01 > JAAEUE01. The sequence continues at coordinate 869 of JBCDDQ010000058.1, read as the reverse complement.
TCACGTCGCGCAAGTCTTCAATGAAGGGGATTTTGGCTTTGTAGTCTGACCGGATTCGCTCATAGGCAAACGGCACGTTGCCGTCCCCCAGCCACTCCAAGAGCTTAATGCCGGCACTCACATGCCAGCTCTTGAAGGCATCGCCCTTATAGACGGGAAAGCACATTCGGTAGGGCCAGATGCGCTCTCCGGCGTCTTTCAGATGCTCGGAGACCGACTGCATGGCTTCACGCGCACCGCGCAGGGCATCTTTAAGCCGGCCCGGATGGAGACCGAAATGGGCCAGCGGGTTTCTGGCCTCAAAGTACCTGAGCCCAGGGTGAAGCATGCGCGCAGAGCGGGCGCTGGCGCCGGAGCCGAAATCACCCTGATCCACCAAAAGGCAGCTATAGCCGGCCGCCGCCAGGTGCTGAGCTGAACTGGTGCCGTTAATCCCGCCGCCAATGATGATCACATCAAATGTGCGGCCATCGATATCTGGAAAGGTGCGAGCCACGGGTCATACCGCCGTCTGAACCCGCGGGCGCATGCGCGAGATCAGCAGCCATCCGGCAATGGACATGTTGAGCAGGTTCCAGCCGATGCCGTTGATGAACGCCAGCTCGTAGGAGCCGGTGAGGTCATAGATCACGCCGGAGAGCCAGCCCCCCAACGCCATGCCCAGAACGGTGGCCATGAGCACGGTGGTGATCCGGGTGGCGGCCTGCTCGGCGGGGAAATAGTCGCGCACCACAAGCGCGTAACTGGGCACAATGCCCCCTTGGGAAAGGCCGAAGAGGGCGGACACCAGATAGAGCGAAACCAACCCATCAAACGGCAGATAGAAGACAAGCGCCAGGCACTGCAGCGAAGAGCCGATCAGTAAGGTG
>JBCDDQ010000057.1:0-19317 GCA_039180225.1 Pseudomonadota bacterium | reverse complement strand
TTCTGCGTCAATCAGGTGCCGGGCCTTGCGGGCCCGTAGGCCAGTCGGTAGGTCAGCGCAACCCCGCCGGCACCCCCAATGATATTGCCCAATGTCACCAGCGCCAAGTTCTGAAAGACCGCGCCCGGTCCAATGGCGGCGAACTGATTCAGATCAGATGCAGACCTTAATGGGTGGGCACTGGGGCAGATGGCTTAACGTCGCCGGCCGTGGGCGCATTCTTGCGGGCCCATTCGGCTTGGGTGGCCGTAACCCGTTCCATGCGCTTGCGGTAGATCTCCAGCGTGAGCGCGTTCCTGGCCTTGCCCGAAAGGGTGAGCCGTTTCTTGCTCAGGCGCTCAAGTTCGGTGAGCTGGCTATCGGGCTTGTCTTCATTCTTGGCCACCGTGGGTGTTCCAATCTCCTGCCACAAACTCACTGTCGGCATGCCCAGAATGGGATAATCCAGAGACTTTTGATACGTCCTGATCGCCTTGCGGGTGGCCGGTCCGAACACGCCGTCAATGGGTCCGGTGTAAAGCTTGCGCTCCTTCAGCCCCTCCTGGATCTGCTCCAAACGGCGGGCGCCCAATACAAGCTTCACAGGCGTAAGCTGGTCGAGGTGATCAATGAAGGTCGAGGGGTGCACCGCCAGATTATAGGTTGGCTTGCGCTTGTAATACTTGATGATCTTCTTACCCCGCCGCAAATAGCGCTGGGTATAGCGTTCTGCCACATTGAGCCCGACGATGGACAGCTTGCCGTCCACGCTCATAAGCAGCGGCGAGCCGGATGCGCCTTGCACCAAATCACAGGTGTGCCGGATCGTCTTTGCCACACGCGCGCGCTTGCGCTTTGAGCCAATGCCCTTGATGCGGCACTTATTGGTGTAATAGAGGATTTCGCCAAAGTTCTTGTCGCCGTGAAAGGCAACTTCCATCAGCTTGCCGGCTTTCCCGGCCTTGGCGATCTCTCCCATTTTCAAGGATTTGAGGCCGAGGCTGCCTTGCGTGCAGGCCTTGACGCTCAGTTTCACAAAGGCCCAGTCAAGGGTGGAGTTCCGGCCATTATAGGTTCGCTTTCCTCCTACCCCGGTGAGAACATTGCGGGGCAGATAATCGCCGGCGTGCAGCACATCGGCTGAATTGTAACGCCCCTTCAGATACTTGTTCGGCAGGTAGAACTTCAAATCCGCCGCCGGCTTGGCGGAGCGTTTTCCCCGTCCGCCCAGAACGCAGTGCGCGGCGGTGAGGATTGTGTCTTCCGCCACGCACGAGGCAGTGCAGCCATATTTGCCGCTGCGGGTATAGAGAAATCCGATCTTGTATTTGAGGTGTTCAAGCTTGCTGGGCAGAGGCACCCGGTCATCCTTGCCGAACACATAAGCCCAGGCAGAAGGCGTATTCAGACACAGTGCTGCGACCAGGGACGTTATGGCAATGAGCTGCTGAAAGCCCCCCGGGACCATGGTTTCTATGCCCTTATTGGTTTTACGCTTGCGGCGCGCAAGCTACACCATTTTTTTCAGGAGCAAAAGCGCATTGCGGCCCTCAGCGTTCGGTGAAGGCCACATCCAAAGAGCTGTAGATGGGTTTCAGGAGGTACTGAACCAACGATTTGCGCCCGGTCACCACGTCTGCCTGAACCACCATGCCCGGCGTAATGCGATGGGTGGTGCCCGACGCGCTGACGGAATGCCGTGCCATCTTCAGGGTGGCCTTGTAGTAGACCTCGCCTTGCTCTGATTGAAACGTGCTGGCGGAGAGCTTGGTCACTTTTCCCGGAACGACGCCAAAAACGTTCGGGTCGAATGTGGAGATTTTGATTTCCGCATCGTCGCCAACGTTCACGTGGCCAATGTCCCTTGGCTTCAGACGCACCTCTGCAACGATATCGTTGCCCGTGGGCACGATCTTCGCCACAAGGTCGCCCGCCTTTATGACCTCGCCCCGGGTGCGGAACGCCAGATGGTTGATGACGCCGGCAGAGGGCGCGCGGACGATGAGGCGGTCCACCAAATCGTTCTGTTTTGCGATCGCATGTTCCAGCTGGGCCAGTTCCGCGGTCACTTTTGCCAGCTCTTCCACGTAGCGCGTCTGAATCTTGACCTTTGCCTCAAGCTGAAGCGAGCGGGCCTCTTCAATGTTCGTTTGCATGGCATTGCGCCGCCCCACCAGGGCAATATGCTTGGTCACATTCTTCTCGTGTTCCGTCAGGATTTCCTGCAGCTCCTTTCGGGCGACCACCTTCTTGTCGTTCAGGCTTCTCACCGAATCCACCCGCTCGCGGGTCAGGTCCACCGCCCGTTTGGCGCTGGCGATTTCCTCCACCAGGGATGCGTATTCGGAAACCCGCTGATCCACCCGGGCCTGCAGGGTCTGTTCTTCCTGTTCGCGCAGGGCGCGCTGGGCACCGTAAAGATCAAGCTGGTCTTGCGACAGATCCGGGTAGCGCTTCATTTCGGACGTCACCGCGAAGCGCTCACCCCGCAGAAGGGCGCGCAATCGCTTCTCCTGCATCTTCAATGAGACAGACTTGATTTCAAGCTGTTCAAGATCGCTCTCTGCTGCGTTGTGGCGCAGCCGCAGAAGCGGTGTGCCTTGAATGACAGCCTGGCCTTCTTCAACCAGAACGACGTCAACGATCCCGCCCTCAAGATGATGGGCGTTCTTCACGGCGCGGGCGGGAACGACCTCGCCGTGCCCCACCGCCAACTCACGGATCTGCGCGACGCTTGACCAGATTATGCCGAGCACCACGAGCGAACCGGCGACGAACGCAATATTCTGGAGCAGCCCGGGCACGCGCCCGTCTTCAAGCGCGAGGGGAAAGGTGAGTTTCTTGCCGCTAAGGCCGTCACGGTCCTCGCCCGGCGTTTGCGTCTTTTTCGATTTGAAAAGGGGCATCTTGCTCAGTCTCTTGTTGGTGTGGGCTCGGCCTAACCCGCCGCTTTCAGTTCAGGCTCTTGTTCTTTCGTTTGGTTCAGAAGCCGCGGAACAACCTCATCCGGCGGCCCTTGGAGAACAATTCGCCCCCGGTCCAGCACAATGACCCGATCGGCCAGACGCATGTGCGAGGGACGTGACGTGGCCATGATCGTGGTGGCTTTGCCCTTTTGGCCCTGCAGCGCCTTCACGAACGCCTGATCGCCGGCCAGGTCCAGTTGCGCGCCGGGTTCATCCAGCAGGAAAATGGAGGGCTTCTTGACGAATGCCCGCGCCAACATGAGCTGCTTGAGAAACCCTTCGGAGAACTGTGTTTCCCGGTTGCCCATCAAGCGGAAGTTCACGCCGCCTTCCAGCGCGTTCACCTGATCGAGGATGCCGGTCATGGCCAGCGCCTCCTCGATTTCGGTATCCGTGGCCGTGGGATGCGCGAGCCGGATGTTCTGCGCGATCGTGCCATAGAAGAATGACGGCTTCTGGGGAACGGTGCCGATGGCATGGCGCAGCTCGCCCATATCGAGCTGGCGGGTGTGGAGGTCGTCGATCAGGATCGATCCGACTTGCGGCCGGTACAGGCCGGAGATCACCTTCAGGAGGGCCGACTTTCCCGAGCCGCTGTTGCCGGTAATGGCAATCGTTTCACCTGCCTTCACCCTCAGCGATATGCCGCTCAGAGCCGTTTCGGTTTGGCCGGCATACCTGAGGCTCACGCCCACTAAAGAGATCTTGCCCTTGAACGCCCGGTATATGGTGGCGTGCCGGCCAGGATGGCGTTCCAGATCGAGCCACATCAATTGATTGATCTGCTTCAGGCTGTCCATGGATTGGCCGAGGCGGCTCAACCCCAGAAAGGCAGATTGAATGGGCGCAAGGCCGCGCCAGACCATGGTGGTGGCCCCGATGAGCGCACCCATGGACACCGCACCGTCCATCGCAAGCAGGCACCCCACACCAACTGTGGTGGCACCGGCACACACCATCAGCCCGCTGGCCACCGTCTGGATGGTCACGTTGAAGTTTTGGGCCTTGAACTGGGTCAAGAGCTGATGGCCGGCAAGCCCTTCAAACCGCTTCAGCCACACATCTTCTGCCCCTGCATCGCGGATGCTTCTGTGCTTGCCTGTGGTTTCCATAAGGAAGTTGCGCATCTGGGTCTTGGCGCCCCCGGCCAGCCGCATGTGCTTGCTGGCCACAGGGATGGAGTAGGCCGCCAGTGCAATGTACAGCAGCACCAGCGCCGCCGGGATAAAGCCAAGCGGCCCGCCGATGATGAAGGTCGCCACGATAAAGAGGGAAATGAACGGCAGATCCAAAATGGCGACCGCCAGGGATCCGGTGAACAGGCCTTTCACGTTCTGATACTGCTTCAGCCGCGTGACCTGGGTTGCGATGCTGGCCGTTTCGGTGGCCTCGATCGGCAGGAACAGCAGCCGCTGGAAGGCGTTCATGGTGACCAGGCTTTCCACCCGCGCGCCAAGGTACGCAATAGCGCGGCTGCGAATGATGCGCAGGCTCACTTCCGCCGACAGAATAAGCAGCGCGCCGCCCAGCAAAGACGCCAGCGTGAGCAGAGACTTCGTGCCAATGGCGATCTGATAGACCGCCATGATGTAGATCGGCACCATCAGCGCGAGCAGATTGATGCAAAATGACAGAGCAAACAGCGTTGCGAATGTGGGACGGAATTTCGTGAGAACCGTCTGAAACCAGCCCGTCCTTTGGAGTTCGGTGTGGGCGCGCTTACTGTCCACGTTGCGGATGAGGTAAACCTCGCAGGATCGTCCGCGCGGTGCGATCTCGGTCAGCTCGCGTTTGTCTCCGTCAAACACCATGAACCTGCCGCCGCCAAGGCTCTCCATCACGATGGAGACCGTGTCGCCGTGCACCAGGAGACAGGGCAGCATGGAAGGCTTGAGCGCAGCAATCGAAAGGATGCGCTTTGTGGACCTGTAGTTCAGTGCGGCCAAAACCGCCCGCAACCCCTCCAGATCGCAGACCCGGTCAAAATGGGGCAGGGCTTCGATCAGGTGGCGCTCTTCGCCGCTCCAGCCCAGAGCCAGAAGCAGGGGTTTGAGGCATGCGCCGGCCGGGGTTGTGTCGTCGACCTTTTCGTCTCTTGCGCTGTTGAACGTCTCTTTCAGCTTGCCTTGCAAGGAGTGCACGGTGTTGGAGCTGTCAGCAGGCATAGGCGTTGTTTTGCGTGCGTCCGTCATTCTTTTTAAGCCTGTGCAGCGTGGGCCGGCATCGCCGGGCGAGCCGGTTCGGCAGTGTCCAGGCCGGTGAGGATCCCGCTCTTCAGCACATAGGATCTGTCGGCTATGGCCAAAAGCGAGGGTCTGTTTGAGATCAGCAAGATGGTCATGTGGCCGGCGAGCTTCATCAGCCCCTTTCTCAGCTCGTTATCTGAGCGCATGTCGAGCATTGAGTTCGCCTCATCGAAGAGCAAGATCGACGGGTTGACCGCCAACGCACGGGCGATGGTGATCCGCTGCACCATGCCGCGCGGCAGAGCATCGGTGATGCCTTGACCAATCGGCGTGTCGTAGCCCTTGGGCATGCGGTGGATGTCGTCTTCCAGGGCGATCAGCTGAGCAGCCCGCCGGGCGTTCTTGATCGCCTGCGGTCCGGTTCTGAACATGGAGATATTGTCCATCACCGTGCCTTCGAAAATCGCGCTGTCCTGAGAGACGAACACCATGCTGCGCGACAGCTCGGCGCGGCTGAGGCTGTGGGCGTCCGTTCCATTTATCCGGCACGTGCCCGTCGTTGGGGCGAGTTCGCCGGAGATCAGCTTGATGAGCGTGGACTTGCCGCTGGCGTGCTCGCCGCGAATGCCCACGATTTCGCCGGGCGCCAGCTTGAGGCTCACCGCGCTGAGCGCCGGCGTTTCGCTGCGCTCATAGGTGAAGCTTGCATCGTTCAATGCGATCTCGCCGGGCGCCCGTTCCGCTGCGGGGGCGGGGGCCGGCTCGACAGCCGGGAGGTCCAAGAACTTATCGGCATTGTCGCGGTCGAGCTTGGCGCCCTGGATCTCCATGATGACCTGGATGGCCCGCATCACGGGCTGCATCACTCTGCTGGTCAACAGCGTGCAGCACGCCAGGGTGCCGACACTGAGCGCCCCATTGATCACCGAGACTGCGCCAACCGTGACCATAGAGATCAGCACGATGTTGGCCACCAGCTGCGAGTACGTCTGGAGCTCGCCGTTGAGCAGGATGCTCTGGTGGGAGATGGACGAGTTGGTCTGCTGCAGGCGTTCAAACCGCCGCTGCATCTGCGGCTCCATGGCCATGCTTTTCACCGACTCAATGCCCTGCAGAGTTTCAGCAATGAAATCATCGCGGCGGCTGTCGTGGGTCTGTTGCTCCTTCAAGACCAGCCGCATGGCCCGGGCCCGGATGACGATCGCCAAAACCACCAGCCCGATCAGACCCATCAGAACAAAGCCGAGGGAACCTGCCACCAGGAAGATCACGGTCAGATAGATGGCGACGAACGGCAGATCCAGAATGATCAGCCGCGATTGGCCGGCGGAGAACGCATTGAACTGATCCAAGGATTCAAAGCGATCCATCCAAATGTTGGAGGCCTCTTTCTCAAACCGGTCGGGCGGCGCATGCACAACCCGCGAGACGGCCTCCAGGTTCTGGGCATAATTCTGCTTGGTGGCCGACCAGCTCATCAAGTATGCGCGGATCACCTTCAGGCAGGCTTCGATCAGAATGGCCGAGGCCAGCCCGAGCATGAGAAAGCCCAGCGTGGCGACGGACTGATTGACCAATATCCGGTCGTAAACCTGAAGCATGACCAGGGGCAGGGCGAGGCCCAGAACATTGATTACAAAGGACGAGACAACCGTGGAGCGCGCAAGCGTCTGCCTGCCGGAGAACAAGGACAACAGATCTGAGATAAAACTGCTCGCACCTTCCGGTGCAGCTTTCGTCGGGGCAGGCACTGTTTCAGGCAACCGCGCATCCGGCCTTAAAGTCTCGTCTTGCATGGTGAATCCAGAAAATGCCCACGTCGTACTCCCCGCGGCTAACACTAGCCAATCATGGTTAATGAACTATTTTTTGAACATATATAGAGATTTAACAATCTGTGATTGCAGATTTCTATTTAAGATAGAACGATCAAAACATGCATTTGTAGTTTGTAAACCAGACAATCAATTTACGGGCAAATCGACGAACACCTAAAGAAGATCTTTGAACACTTTCGGCAATGATCACGCCCAAAGCTAAAAACGGTCATTTGTGGCGGGCGCAGAAAATCATGTCAGACGTTGAACAAAAAGCTGATGCAATCGGCTCAGACCGGGTGTCCCTTGGTCTCCTGGAAGAAAAGCCTGAGGACGCGGTCGCGGGGCTCAAGGACACAGTAACCGATCTGGTTCTGGAAGATGCGCCCGAAGAGCGCGAAGACATGGTGTTGCCGGACACCAGCGGCTTTCAAGACGCAGACCCCTATACCGCCGCTGAAGACACAGAGCGCGGCGCGCCATCCGGGCAACCGGCGCAAGAAGGTCAGCCCGTCGGCGCAGATGGGGAGGCCGGACTCCCGGAGAACAGTGCGGCCGGCGTGGTTGTGGCCACGCTCTCTACAGGTGCGCCTGAGGCGCAAGACGGCTTCAGCTTTGCAATCGCCGAGGGGTCGTCTGACTTTGAAATCGTAGGCCGCGAGATCCGCGTCAGAGCGGACGCCGAGCTGGACTTTGAGAGCGCACCGCGCCACGCGTTGGCCATTGAGGTCACCGACCCGGCCGGAGACATCTCGACCAAGACGGTGACGGTGAACCTTGAGGATGTGAACGGGGCGCCCGTTGATATTCAGGTGGATGGCGGCACGGTTGCGGAAAACAGCGGCGCCGGCACGGTTGTTGCCAGGCTCTCGGCGGATGATCCCGATGCGGGCGATAGCTTCAGTTATGAGATCACGGGCGGATCGTCTCTGTTTGAGATCGTAGACAATGAGGTCCGCGTCAAAGCGGGCGCCGCGCTGGATTTTGAGAGCGCAGAAAGTCATCAGCTGACTGTTGAGGTCACCGACACAGCCGGCAACACCTATTCGGAACAGTTGACGATCACTGTCGAAGACGTGAATGAGGCGCCCGTCGACCTTCAGGTGAAGGGCGGAACGGTCGCGGAGAACAGTGCAGAGGGCGTGGTTGTGGCCAAGCTCTCCGCCGTCGACCCGGATGCATCCGACAGTTTCAGCTATGACATCAAGGGGGGTTCGTCTGCTTTTGAGATCGTCGGCGATGAGGTTCGTGTTAAGGCCGGGGCCAACCTGGACTATGAGAGTGTAACCGAGCATGAACTGACCATCGAGGTGACCGATAGTGCCGGCAACACCTATGAAGAGCAGCTCACGGTCAAGCTTGAAGATGTCAAAGAGTTCAACGAAATCTTCGGCACGGAAAACGCAGATGGTCTTCGCGGCAGCACTCAAGACGATGCGATTAAGGGGCTTGGCGGCAATGACTATATTGTCGGCGGCGATGGCGATGATCATCTTGACGGCGGCGACGGCAACGACCGCCTGATCGGCGGCGCCGGTGCGGACGAGCTGCGCGGCGGTGATGGAAACGACCTGATCTACGCTGATGGAAAAGACACGGTTGTCGATGGCGGCGCCGGCACGGACCGGGTGATCGTTCAAGGCAAAGATGATTTCGCGCTGGACATGGCAAAAGCCAGTGTCGAGCGCGTTGACGGTGGCGCGGGAGATGACACGATCGATGCGTCCGGTGCCACCACAAAGGCAACCATTCTCGGCAACAGCGGCGATGACAAGATCACCGGCGGGTCCGCCGATGACTATCTCCATGGCGGCAATGACAATGACAGCATTGAGGGTGGCGCGGGCAACGACCGCCTGATCGGCGGCGCCGGTGCAGACGAGCTGCGCGGCGGTGATGGCAATGATCTCATCTACGCTGATGGGCAAGATACGGTTGTCGATGGCGGCGCCGGCACGGACCGGGTGATCGTCCAAGGCACGGACGGCATCGCGCTGGACATGGCAAAAGCCAGTGTCGAGCGCGTTGACGGCGGCGCAGGAGATGACACGATTGATGCATCCGGTGCGACGACAACAGCAACCATTCTCGGCAACAGCGGTGATGACAAGATCACCGGCGGGTCTGCCAACGACTATCTCCATGGCGGCAATGACAATGACAGCATCGACGGCGGCGCGGGCAACGACCGGCTGATTGGCGGCGCCGGTGCGGATGAGCTGCGCGGCGGCGACGGCAACGACCTGATCTATGCGGATGGGCAAGACACCCTCGTTGAGGGCGGCGCCGGCACGGACAGGGTCATCGTCCAGGGCACGGACGGTATCGCGCTGGACATGGCAAAAGCCAGCGTTGAGCGCGTTGACGGCGGTGCAGGAGATGACACGATCGATGCATCCGGTGCGACGACAAAGGCGACCATTCTCGGCAACAGCGGTGATGACAAGATCACCGGCGGCTCCGCCAACGATGATCTTCAGGGCGGCAATGACAATGACAGCATTGATGGTGGCGCTGGGAACGACCGGTTGATCGGCGGTGCCGGTGCGGACGAGCTGCGCGGCGGCGACGGCGACGACCTGATCTATGCGGATGCTCAAGACACGGTTGTTGAAGGCGGGGCCGGTACGGACCGGGTGATCGTACAGGGCACGGACGGCATTAAGCTGAATATGGCGAAGGCCGGCGTTGAGCGCGTCGACGGCGGCGTGGGTGACGATAAGGTTGACGCATCGGGCGCAACGACCGCAGCGACCATCCTCGGCAATGGCGGCAACGACACGCTGACCGGCGGTGAGGCCAATGACTACCTTAACGGTGGCACCGGCGATGACAGCCTCTCCGGCAATGGCGGTAACGACAAGCTTTATGGCGGCGACGGCAACGATGACCTGAGCGGCGGCGAAGGCAACGATTACCTGGTGGCCGGCGATGGCAATGACAGCATAGATGGCGGGGACGGCAATGACCGGCTGATCGGCGGCGAAGGCGCTGACGAACTGCGCGGTGGTGACGGCGACGACCTGATCTATGCAGATGGGCAGGACACCCTTGTTGAGGGCGGCGCGGGCACAGACCGGGTGATCGTCCAGGGCACGGACGGTATCGAACTGGACATGGCAGAGGCCAGCGTTGAGCGCGTCGATGGCGGCGCGGGCGACGATAAGGTTGACGCATCGGGCGCAACGACGGCAGCGACCATCCTCGGCAATGGCGGCAACGACACGCTGACCGGCGGTGAGGCCAACGACTACCTTAACGGTGGCACCGGCGATGACAGCCTCTCCGGCAATGGCGGGAATGACAACCTCTATGGCGGCGAGGGCAATGACGACTTGAGCGGCGGCGAGGGCAACGACTACCTGGTGGCCGGCGATGGCGATGACAGCTTAGATGGCGGAGATGGGGACGACCGGCTGATTGGCGGCGAAGGTGCTGACGCGCTGCGCGGCGGTGACGGCAACGACCTGATCTATGCGGACGGACAGGACACCCTCGTTGAGGGCGGCGCCGGCACGGACCGGGTCATCGTCCAGGGCGCAGACGGTATCGCGCTGGATATGGCGAAGGCCAGCGTTGAGCGCGTCGATGGCGGCGTGGGTGACGACAAGGTTGACGCATCGGGCGCCACAACCAAGGCGACCATCCTTGGCAATGGCGGCGATGACACGCTCGCGGGCGGCGAGGCCAATGACTACCTCAATGGCGGCACCGGTGATGACAGTCTTTCCGGCAATGGCGGAAATGACAACCTCTACGGCGGGGACGGCAATGACGACCTGAGCGGCGGCGAAGGTAATGACTACCTGGTGGCCGGCGATGGCGATGACCTCATAGATGGCGGAGACGGTGATGACCGGCTCATGGGCGGTGCCGGCGCTGACGAACTGCGCGGCGGAGACGGCAACGATCTGATCTATGCCGATGCTCAAGACACGGTCGTTGAAGGCGGTGACGGCACGGATCGGGTCATCGTCCAGGGCGCAGACGGTATCGAGCTGGACATGGCAAAGGCCGGCGTAGAGCGCGTCGATGGCGGCGCGGGCAACGATCAGGTCGATGCGTCCGGCGCCACAACCAAGGCGACCGTCCTCGGCAATGGCGGCAACGACACGCTGACCGGCGGCGAGGCCGATGACTACCTCAATGGCGGCACCGGCGATGACAGTCTGGACGGCGGCGCCGGAAATGACCGGATGTATGGCGGAGAGGGCGACGATCTGTTCATGTTCGGTGAGGGCGATGGCTCAGACTATGTGCATGGCGGAAGCGGCGAATCCTGGACCGATACCGTCCAGCTGGAGGGCGGGGCTGCCCTTGGCACGTTGGGCACGGACTGGACTGTGAAGGTCACGCAAGGATCGATCACCAACCAGGACGCCAACAGCATCACATTGAGCGACGATGCCGACGGTGTGATCGTTCTGCAAGACGGCAGCGAAATGAAGTTCCAGGACATCGAAGCCATACAGTGGTAGCGAGACCGGCTTAGGGCCGCCCTGCGGCGTACCGGTTGGGTGCACCGGTTTCGCGCGCGCGCCATATCACTCCCGCTCCGCCGATTTTGCGGTCAAAATGCACATAGGTGCCTGCGAGAGGGCGCCCTGGCACACTTAAATTCCGTCGAAACCGGCAACACATCTGCTTGGCTTGACCTCTGTTAGCTCCTATAACAAACCGGTTGAGGACATCGGGCCAACGGCTCCGGAAAGCGTATTGCTGAGCGGGAGGGATGTAACAGTGATCGAGGCGGGCGTTCCCAGTGGTCGTCCTGGTGCTCTAGTGCGCCTGAAGGTTGCGCATGGCTAGCGCGGCGGAGAAAACCTCACGCCTCCTTCTGCTGGCGCTGCTGCTTGCCATGGCCTGGATGTTCTGGTCCGGCCTGTTCAAGCCGCTGCTCATTGCATTCGGCGTGTTTTCCTGCGCGCTCAGCGTCTATCTGGCTGCGCGGATGGATTATTTCGATAATGAAACCTTTGCCCTTCACGTGGGCTGGCGGCTGGCGAAATATTGGGCCTGGCTTTCGGTTGAGATCGTGAAATCCAGCCTGGATGTGGCGCGCATCGTGCTTCATCCCAAACTGCCGATCAGCCCGAAGGTTGTCGATATCAGGCCCACCGCGAAGCGGCCCGCGTATCATGTGATCCTGGCCAACTCGATCACGCTGACGCCGGGCACATTGTCGCTCGATGTCTACAATGGCGTCATCAAAGTGCACGCCCTCACCGAAAAGGGCGCGGCGGATTTGCTCGCCGGTGAGATGGACAGGCGCGTGGCCGGTCTCAGGGAGGAGGACTAAGCGGTGTATTACATTGTGACAGCCGCAACGCTGATCACCATGGCCCTGGCTCTGGTGCGCGGCATTTTGGGCCCAAGCGTCTATGACCGGGTGCTTGCGGTGAACATGTTCGGCACCAAGACCGTGCTGCTGTTGTCGGTGATCGCATTTTACTATGGCCGGCCTGACTTTCTCGACTTGGCGCTCGCCTATGCGCTGCTCAACTTTATCGGCGTTCTGGCGGTGCTGGAGTTTTTCCGGCGCCGGGCCGAACACCGCAGGGCCGAAGGCCAGGAGCAGGGGTGAGGCAATGGATGTGATCATTGATTATGCCAGCGGAATCCTCCTGTCACTGGGAGGTGTGTTTGTCTTCATTGGCGGGCTCGGCGCCTTGCGCATGCCGGACCTTTACACCCGCATGCATGCGGCAAGCCTGACGGACACCATCGGCTCGGTGCTCATCATCGCGGGCGTCATGCTTCAGGCCGGCGCCTCGTTTGCCGCCGTCAAGCTGTTCGCTATTCTGGTGTTCCTTCTGTTCACCGGGCCGACGGCCACCAACGCGCTCGCCAGTGCGGCGATCCTCTCAGGCCATCGCCCAACCGAGGCGTTGCCCTGGCACAGCGAGCGCGACACGTGACACTTCTGACCGGCATAGCTCTTCTCACGCTTGCGGTGGTCACGGCGCTGGCCATCGTGCACACGAAGAACCTGTTCGTGGCAGTCATGCTGTCGGGGGTGTTCAGCCTGTTGATGGCGGCGAACTTCTTGATCCTGGATTCCCCGGATGTGGCCCTCACCGAGGCCGCCGTCGGGGCCGGCATCTCCACCGTGCTGTTTTTGGCCGCTCTGTCTCTGTCCGCGGAACATGAGCGGGATTTCAAGTCCAGCAAGATTGCAGGTCTGATTGTATTGGTCACCATCGGCATGGTGATTTACGCCACCTTTGAGCAGCCCCGCTTGGGCGATCCGACGTCTCCGGTGCAGCAGCATGTGGCGCCGTGGTATCTGCAGAACACGCCGCCGCTGATTGATGTGCCCAACGTGGTGACTGCCGTGCTGGCGAGCTTCAGGGGCTACGATACCCTGGGCGAGGTGTTTGTCGTGCTGACGGCGGGGATCGGCGTTCTGTTTCTGTTGAGCGCACGGCCCAGCAAAACCGCCAAGGCGCCGACCGTGCCCGCGCCCGGTCCGGTGGAAGGCCTGCGCCACTATATGATCCCGCGTGTGGTTGGACGCCTGTTGATCCCGTTCATCTTCCTGTTCGGGCTCTATGTTCAGTTTCACGGCGACTTCGGTCCCGGCGGCGGGTTTCAGGCCGGCGCGATTATTGCCGCGGCGATCATTCTCTACACGCTCCTGGAGGGTGAGCCCCAGGCTTTGCGGGTTGTGCCCGTGAAGTTCCTCAAAGTGCTGGCCGTGGCCGGCGCGCTGCTCTACTCCGCGGTGGGTGTCGCCGGCATGCTGCTGGGGGGGAACTTTCTGGATTACAACGTCTTGAGCGCCGATCCGGTGGCCGGGCAGCATCTTGGCATTCTTCTTGTGGAGGTGGGCGTGGGCGTGACGGTGACCGGCGTCCTTCTGAGCGTCTTTTTCGCCTTCGCCACGCGGGGCAAAATGTAATGGAACTGCTGGGCCACTATAACTACTGGGTTTTCGCCATTCTGCTGATGGTCGGTTTCTATGCCTCCATGGCGAAATCCAATTTCATCAAAAAGCTGATCGGCCTGACCATTTTTCAAGCTGCGGTGTTCCTGCTCTATATCTCCATGAGCAAGATCGACGGCGGCACCGCGCCGATCATTCAGGCGGGTGCTGAGGATGCGATTTACTCCAATCCGCTGCCTCAGGTTCTGATCCTCACCGCTATTGTGGTGGGCATCTCCACCACGGCCCTCGGGCTTGGGATCATTGTGCGGATCAAGGAAGAGTATGGCTCCATCGAGGAGCATGAGGTTCAGGAGATAGACCGGTCGTGAGCGGTTGGGAGAACCACCTTCCGGCGCTTCAGGTCATTGCGCCGATGATCCTTGCCCCCGTTGTGGTGATGCTCGCGGGCCGCGGCATTGCTTGGGGCGCGACGACGCTGATCAGCGCCTACGCCTTGTTCAACGCCATCCTGATCGCCGCCGGCGCTCTGGCCGGGCGCACCTTCACCTATAAGCTCGGTTCCTGGGAGCCGCCTTACGGGATTGAGCTGCATGTGGACGCCCTGTCGGCGGTGCTGCTGCTGGTGATCACCGGCGCCTCCACCCTGGCGCTGATCGCCTCTGAACGCAGCATCTCCGCGCAGATCGAGGTTGACCGCCAGCCCCTGTTTTATGCCGCCTGGCTGCTCGCGCTCGCCGGGCTCTCCGGGATCGTGGTGACGGGGGATGCGTTCAACATCTTCGTCTTCATGGAGATCGCCTCGCTGGCCAGCTACATCCTGATCGCGGGCGGGCCCGACCGGCGGGCGCTTCCGGCGGTGTTCAAATATCTCATCATCGGCACCATCGGCGCCACCTTCTATCTGATCGGCGTGGGGCTGATCTATCTCATGACCGGCACCTTGAACATTGCCGACATCGTGCAGCGCCTGCCGCTGGCGGCGGACCAGAACTCCGTGCTGGCGGCGGTGGGCTTCATCACCGTGGGGCTGGCGCTGAAGGCCGCCGTCTTCCCCTTGCACGTCTGGCTGCCCAATGCCTACACCTATGCCCCGCATATGGTCACCGTGTTCCTGGCCGCCTGCTCCACCAAGGTGCAGCTCTATGTGCTGATCCGCATGGACTTCATCGCGTTCCAGCCGAACCTGGCGGACCACGCGCTGCAGTTCGCCCAGTTCCTCATGCCGCTCGCCGCCTTAGGCATTGTGGTGGGCTCGGCGGTGGCGATCTTTGAGCAGAACCTGAAGCGCCTGTTTGCCTTCTCATCCATCGCACAGATCGGCTACATCGTCCTGGGCGCCAGCCTGGTGAGCGAGACCGGCCTGATCTCTTCCGTCGTCCACATGTTCAACCACGCGCTCGCCAAGGGCACCTTGTTCCTGGCCGCGGCGGGCCTGGCCATGCATTTCTCCAGCCTGACGCTGAGCGATCTCGCCGGCGCGGCCAAGCGCATGCCCTGGACCATGGCGGCCATGGTGGCCGCCGGGCTCAGCCTGATCGGCATTCCGGGCACGGCGGGCTTTGTGAGCAAGTGGTATCTCCTGTCTGCCGTTCTGGAGAGGGGCGGCCTCGGCTATGTGCTGGCCGCGCTCATCATCATCAGCTCTTTGATGGCCGTCATCTATATCTGGCGCATTGTCGAGACGGCCTATTTCGGCGAGGCCGGCACGGACACGGCCACGGTGCGTGAAGCGCCCACGGTGCTGCTGGCGGCCACCTGGGTGGGCGCCCTGGCAAACGTCTATTTCGGCCTCCAGCCTTATGTGCCCGCAACGCTCGCCACCTCCGCCGCGAAACTGCTCATGGGGGCGGCGCCATGAACCCGGAAGTCGCCATCCTCGCGGCCATCGCGGTGCCGCTCGCCGGTGCCTTGTGCATCTCCCTTGCCGGGCGCATCAACGACAATCTGCGCGAAACGGTAACGCTGGTCACGGCGATCACGCTCGCGATGATCGTCTCAACCCTGCTGCCAACCGAGTTTGCCGGCGGGCGCCCCGAGGTGAGCCTCGGCGAGGTGGTGCCCGGGATCTCGTTTGCCTTCCGGGTGGAACCGCTGGGCATGCTGTTTGCCGCGCTGGCCTCCGGGCTCTGGATCATCAACTCGATCTATTCCATCGGCTACATGCGCGGCAATAACGAGAAGAACCAGACACGGTTCTACACCTGCTTTGCCATTGCCCTTGCCGCCACCATGGGGATCGCGTTTGCGGCAAACCTCTTCACCCTGTTCATCTTCTATGAGGTGCTGACGCTCTCCACCTATCCGCTGGTCGCCCACAAGGGCGACGACGCCACGGTGCGCTCCGCCCGGGTCTATGTGGGCCTCTTGCTCACCACCTCCATCGGCCTCTTCCTGCCGGCGATCATCTGGGTCTATCTGGCGGCAGGCACAGGCGACTTCACCGAAGGCGGCATTCTGCAAGGCAAGCTGGAAGGACCGGCGCTGGGCTTCCTGCTGGGCCTCTTCGTTTTCGGCATCGGCAAGGCGGCGGTTATGCCGGTGCACCGATGGCTGCCCGCGGCCATGGTGGCCCCCACGCCGGTGAGCGCGCTTTTGCACGCTGTGGCCGTTGTGAAGGCGGGCGTGTTCTCGGTGACCAAGATCATCATCTTCATTTTCGGCGTGGATTATCTGTTCGCCGAACCCTCAAGCGCCTGGCTGGTCTACGTCACCGCTTTCACCATCATCGCGGCCAGCGTGGTGGCCTTGCGCCAGAACAACCTGAAGCGCCTGCTCGCCTATTCCACCATTGCGCAGCTGTCCTACGTGGTGATGTCGGCGGCGGTTCTGAAACCGTTCGCGGAGATCGGCGCCATTATCCACATGGTGGCCCACGCCTTCGGCAAGATCACCTTGTTCTTCGCCGCCGGCGCAATCTATGTCGCCTCCAAGAAAACCGAGATCAGCCAACTGCACGGCATCGGCCGGCGCATGCCCTGGACCATGGCCGCCTTCACCATCGGCGCGCTCAGCATGATCGGGGTGCCGCCCACCGGGGGCTTCGTTTCCAAATGGTTCATTCTGGCCGGGGCCTTCCAGGCCGACAACACTTTGGCCTTGGCCACCATGGTGCTTTCAACCGTGCTGAACGCGGCCTACTTCCTGCCCATCATCTTCATGGTGTGGTTTGCTGAAGAGAAGGAAACGCCGGCGAACGACCATGGGGAAGCACCTCTTGCGGCCGTGATCGCGCTGACCATTACGGCGGCTCTGACCATTGGCTTCTTCTTCTTCAACGGCCCTGTGCTGGAGCTGGAGAGCCAGATTGTGGGGAAAGAGAAATGAGCGAGAAGCCGAGTTCCGACCATTGGCTGGTGCGCCCGGACACCATCGCCCTGTTGTGGAAGATCCTCTACGCGGTTCTGGCTCTGACGGTTCTGGCCCAGCTGTTCATCTATGTGAAAAGCTACTTCGTCGTTGACGGCTGGTTCGGCTTCGGCGCCGCCTTCGGGTTCATCGCTTGCGTGATCATGGTGGTTGTGGCCAGGGTCCTCGGCTATTTCCTGAAGCGCGAGGAAAACTACTATCTGAAGGAGTTCAACGATGATTGAGCTCCTGCCCCCCGCCTGGGTCCTTATCCTCGCCGCCCTCCTGATTGCCCTCACCAAGGGTCATGTGCGCAGCGCCATCGTGCTCATCGCGCCGCTGATCGCTCTGGTGGAAATCTGGTTCGTGCCGGACGGCGTGGTCACCACGGTGACGTTCCTCGGCTATCAGATCGAACCGCTTGAGGGCAGTCCGGTCCGGCGCCTGTTTGCCACCATCTTTGCCCTCATGGCCTTCGGCGGCGGCCTCTTTGCGTTCCGCACCGCCAAGTGGCAGGAGCTGTCTGCGGCCTACGCCTATGCGGCCGGCGCGGTGGGTGTGAGCTTTGCCGGGGACCTGATCACCTTCTTCCTCTACTGGGAGTTCATGGCCCTGTTCTCAACAATTGTGGTCTGGTCGGGAGGCACACCCGCGGCGCGCCGTGCCGGCATCCGCTACGTCATCATGCACCTGATGGGCGGCATTCTGTTGAAAGTGGGGATTGAGGGCCTGGTGATCAGCTCCGGCTCGGTGGATGTGCGCCCGCTCCTGGCCCATGACTTCAACACCTGGATGATCCTTATCGGCATATTGATCAACGCCGCCGCCCCGCCCGTCTCCGCATGGCTCACCGATGCCTATCCTGAGGCCAGCCCCACGGGCTCGGTCTTCCTGTCGGCCTTCACCACCAAGACCGCGGTGCTGGCCTTCATCCTGATGTTCCCGGGCGAGCCGGTGCTCGTCTTCATCGGCCTTTACATGGTGATGTACGGCATCATCTATGCCCTTTTGGAAAACGATGCGCGGCGCATTCTGGCCTATTCCATCGTCAACCAGGTGGGCTTCATGGTGTGTGCCGTGGGCATCGGCACACAAATGGCGCTGAACGGCGCGGCCGCCCACGCCTTTGCCCATATCATCTACAAAGCATTGTTGTTCATGAGCGCAGGCGTGGTGGTGTACCGCACCGGGTTCAGCAAGTGCACCGACCTTGGCGGCCTCTTCCGCACCATGCCGATCACCGCCGTGTGCGGCATCATCGGCGCGCTGGCCATCTCCGGCTTCCCGCTCACCTCGGGCTTCACCACCAAGACGATGATCTCCCAGGCGGCGGCCGACCAGGGTTTGGTGATCGTCTACTTCCTGCTTGCGGCCGCATCGGCGGGGGTGTTCCTGCATGCGGGGATCAAATTCCCGTGGTTTGTGTTCTTCCAGAAGGATTCAGGGCTTCGGCCAAAGGACGCGCCGTGGAACATGGCTGCGGCCATGATCTTGTTTTCCGCCCTTTGCCTGTTCATCGGCATCTTCCCGGGCGTGCTCTATCAGTTCCTGCCCTATCCGGTGGAGTACAAGGCCTATTCGGCGGGCAAGGTTCTGTTCTACCTGCAGCTCCTGTTGTTCTCCGGGCTTGCGTTCTTCCTCTTGTTGCCGCTGATGAAGCGCACGCTGACCATCAGCCTGGACACCGATTGGATCTGGCGCGTTGCGCTGGCCACGATCGGCGGCGCGCTGCGCAAGGCTTTTGAGAAGGCGGGCGCGGCTGTCGAAGGCGATATAAAGGCGACGGTCGGCGGCTTCTTTGCGCTGACGCGGCGCTATTTTGGCCCGCGGCAGGCGGACGAGGAACAGCCGCGCGGCGTGTTCGCCCAGTCTTGGACCATCGGCACCACGGCCTTGTGGGTCGCCGCGCTGCTGACGGGCTATATGCTGGCCTATTTCAACTGAACGCCGCCCGCACCCTTGCGAACGCGAGGGCCCATAGCTCTCACCTTTCCCTTTGGCTGAGAAGGTCCTCGCTTGCGCAAGGACGCGGCAAAACCGTCATCCCGGAATTTTGCGCCAGCAAAATATCCGGGACCCAGAAGCGAGGGAGCTCTGCGGCCCCTGGGTCCCCGCGTTCGCGGGGATGACGAAGG